>NZ_JBEXUX010000032.1:0-115698 GCF_040629175.1 Embleya sp. NPDC005971
CATATCGCCTCGTCGCGGACTCTGGGCTTCGAGGAGCGGTTCCGTGCGGCCACGGCGGGTCGTGGTGTGGATGTGGTGTTGAACTCGCTTGCGGGCGAGTTCGTGGACGCGTCGTTGCGACTGGTCGCCGACGGCGGCCGGTTCGTGGAGATGGGCAAGACGGACGTGCGGGACGTGGACGTGGTCCGGGCCGCGCATCCGGGGGTGGTCTCGTACGAGGCGTTCGATCTGGTCGAGGCGGCCGGTGCGGACGGGGTCGCGGAGTTGTTCGCGGTGTTGCTGCCGTTGTTCGAATCGGGTGCGCTCGTGCCGATCGTGGTGCGGTCGTTCGATGTGCGGCGGGCGCCGGAGGCGTTCCGGTTCATGTCGCAGGCGCGGCACACGGGCAAGTTGGTGTTGCGGATGCCGGTGTCGCCCGACCCGGACGGCACGGTGCTGATCACCGGCGGAACCGGCACCCTGGGTGGTCTGGTGGCCCGCCATCTCGTGGTCGAACACGGCGTGCGAAGCCTGGTGTTGGCCGGCCGTCGAGGCCCGGACGCGCCCGGCGCGGCCGAGTTGGCGGCCGAACTCACCGAACTCGGCGCGGACGTCGTCGTCGAGGCGTGTGACGCGGCGGACCGGGAGGCGTTGGCCGCGGTGTTGGCCCGCATCCCGGACGGACGTGCGCTCACCGGCGTGGTGCACGCCTCCGGTGTCCTGGACGACGGCATGGTCGAGTCGATGACGGCCGAGCGACTGGCCCGGGTACTGCGGTCCAAGGTCGACGGCGCGATCAACCTGCACGAACTGACCGCCGACCACGACCTCTCCGCCTTCGTACTCTTCTCCTCCCTCGCGGGTCTGGTCGGCAGCGCCGGACAGGCCAACTACGCCGCCGCGAACACGTTCCTGGACGCGCTCGCCCAGGACCGGCGCGCCCATGGCCTGACCGCCACCTCGCTGGCCTGGGGTCTGTGGGCCCGGGCCAGTGGGCTGACCGGCGAACTCGCCGAGGCGGACGTGGCCCGGATGGGGCGCGGCGGCATCCTGCCGATGGCGCCCGAGTTGGGACTCGCCCTCTTCGACGCCGCCCGCGGCAGCGACGAGGCGCTGTTGGCCCCGGTGCGCATCGACGGCAGTGTGCTCCGGACCGGCCGGGTGGCGCCGATCCTGCGCGGCCTCGCCCGAGGGCCGGCCCGGCGCACCGCGTCGACCGAAGCGACGGCTACCGGCCCCTCCCTGGCGCAGCGCCTGTCCAGGCTGTCCTCGGCGGACCGCGAGGAACTGCTCGTCGACCTGGTTCGGGCCAATGTCGCCGCGGTCCTGGGCCACGGCTCGGCGGGCGCGGTGGATCCGGACCGGGCCTTCCGGGACCTGGGCTTCGACTCGCTCACCGCCGTGGAGTTGCGCAACCGCCTCACCGCGGACACCGGACTGCGGTTGCCCGCCACGCTGATCTTCGACCACCCCTCTCCGGCCGAACTCGGCCGGCGGTTGCTCGAAGACCTCGCGCCGGAATCGGCCGACGCACCGGAGAGCACCCCGGAGCACGGCGCCGCGCCGGAGCCGGCCGCGCTGCGCGGCGGCGACCCGCCGGCCGCCGACGCCGGCGCGTCGATCGCGCTGATGGACGCCGACGAACTCATCCGGCTGGCCCTCGAGGGAGCCGGCGAGTCCTGACCCCCGGCCCGGCCCGACGCCACACGTCGGCCGGGCACCCGATGATCGGCCCCGCCGGGCACACCGGCGGGGCCGATCATCGTTTCGGCGGTGCGGACGAGCAAAGGGGAGGGGCGGTCGGCTTCGAGCCGACCGCCCCTCCCCTGTTCCTGTCCGTTCGGGCTGCCCCCGGTCAGCGGCCCAGCAGCGCCGACTCGTCCGGCTTCAGGGGCGGTTCGTCCGAGATCGGCCCGCCGGCGGGCCGGGCGGCGAACCGCTGGGCGGCGGCGAACACATCCGGTGCCTGGAGTCGGGTCAGCGGCGCGGACAGCGTGGTGACCTCCATCGTCGCGGTCGCCACCGCGGGATCGTAGAGCGCCGCGGTCGAGACCAGTTCGGCGAACCGCCGGCCGGCCGGCGAGGGGTTGGCCAGCCGGGCGTCGGTGACGTCCGAGCGGCAGCCGGGATAGTCCAGGTCCAGGGTGGTCGCCAGGATCCACGCGTCGTCGATCGCCGCGCTCACCGCCCGCTGGACACGCCGGGCGAGCTGGGGTGCGAGGCCGCCGAGTCGGCGCAGCTCGCCGTCCAGGGCCAGCGCGCTCTGCGCGGCGCAGCTCATCCCGTGTCCGTACACGGGGTTGAAGGCGGCGAGCGCATCCCCGAGTACGGCGAAGCCCTCGGGCCAAGGGGTGACCTGTTCGTAGTGCAAGCGTCGGTTCGTCGTGCTGCGCGAGCCCTGGACCTCGGTGACCGGCTCGGCGGCGGCGATCAGGTCGCCGACGATCGAGTGCCGTGCCGCCGCGGCGAATTCGACGAAGCCCTCCTCGCCGTTCGGCGGTTCCGCGCCCCGGGTCCCGGAGATCGTGACGATCCACCGGCCGTCCTCGATCGGGACGAGCACCGCGCTCTGCCCCGGGCCGCCCGAGCGGTGGTCCGGATACACGCTGACCACGGGGAAGCCCTTCTCCGCCCCGGCGGGGGCCCGGAAGATCCGGCTGGAGTAGCGCAGCCCGACGTCCACGGTCTCCTCCCGCACGGGAGGAAGTCCCAGATCGGCCAGCCACTTCTTGGCCGGCGACCCGCGGCCCGTGGCGTCGACCACGAAGTCCGCCGCCAACTCGCTCGGTCCCGCCGAGCCGTCGCGCGGCCGGAGGCCGATCCCGGTCACCCGCCCGGCCTCGGTCAGCGGGGCGAGCACGTCCATCCCGTCGAGCACGGTGATCCGTGCATTGCGCAGCACGGTGTCCCGTACCGTCCAGTCGAGCAGCTCCCGACTACAGGTGATCATGAACTGGTCGCCGGGGAATCGCTGTTGCCAGCCGTACGCGGTCAGCGACACCACATCCGCGGGGAGCGCGACGCGGTGTGCGCCGGCGGCGAGCAGGCGCTCGGTCATGCCGGGGAGCAGGCGATCGATCGCCCGGGCGCCACCCGACATCAGCAGATGCGCGTGCCGCGCCTGTGGCAGGCCCTTGCGCGGGTAGGGCCCGTCGGGCATCGTGTCGCGGTCCACCACGGTCACGGAGTCCACGTGGTCGGCCAGCACGTGTGCGGTCAGCATGCCCGCGAGCCCGGCACCCAGCACCACGGCGCGCTTCGAGTCGGTCATCGGTACGCCACACCCTTCCAGTCGTCGTTCGCGGCAGTGCGGGCCCGCGTCATTCGGGGCCCAGGAACACCACGTCGGACCGGCCCCAGTAGCCCTGCATCCCGGTGATCAGGCCGTCGGCCCCGACCGTTACGGCCATGACGTAGTCGAACCGGATGCGTGTCCCCGGCCCGCTGTCCTCGGGCGGCGCGGGCACGAACCCCAGGCGCACCAGATTCGGGCCCCAGGGCAGGTAGTTCATGGTCGTGACGACCGGTACCGCGGCGGTGGTGCCGTCCTGCGCCGCCACAGGGACACCGAAGTCCTCGAAGGCCCGGCATTCGATGGCCGCGCCCGCGTGCGCGCGCAGTGCCTCGATCCCGGTCTGCAACCCGGTACCCACCGGGTCCTCGAAGCGCACGTGTGGCGAGTAGAGGGCGAGCAGCCCTTCCAGATCGGCGGCGTTCACCCGGCGACAGTGCTCCACCACCAGGTGTTTGCGCAGATTCTCATCGGGCACGACGACCTCCCGCTGCCCGCGCTTCGGCACGGGACGTAGTGGAGACAGGCATGATCGGACTGTGCCACGCGGGCCCGTCCGGAGTTCGCGCACAACGGCGGTTCAGGGGTGTGCCCGACGAAGTCAGGGGTCCCACCGCCGGCCGGCCGGCGGTTGCACCGAGGGCACCGGGTCCGGGTCACATGGTCACGTCGGTGGCGCCCCAGAAGGTCCGGGCCTCCTCGATCAGTCCGTCGTCGTCGATGCGGAACGTCATCACGGCGTCGACGGTGACCCGCTTGCGCTCGGGGTCCTCGACGTTGATCAGGTCGGCGGTGACCGCCGCGGCGACGTGCCGATCGTCGTGCGCGCCGACGATCGAGTTGACCGTGTCCTTGATGTCGGCCCCGTTGATGGTGACGTCGTAGAAGTGCCGCAGCGCCTGGTGGCCGCGGGTGACCGGGGCGCCCAGCGGGTCCTCGATGTATCCGTCGCCGGCGAACATGGCGACCACCCCGTCGACGTCCCCGGCGTTGAGCCGGCGGTAGTACTCGGTGATGATCTTCTTGCGGGTCGGCTCGTCGGTCATGGTGCTCCCTCCGTCGGTGGCACTCGATCGGAACGCGCCCAGCCAGTACGGCTCGCGTTGGAACGGATAGGTCGGCAGGTCGATGCGCCGTGCGGACACTCCGCGGAACAGGTCGGTGTGGTCCGGGTCGACCCCGGCCACGTACAGCCGCGCCGGCGCCGACGCGAACGCCCCGGGTGCGAGCGCCGCGTCCGCGTACAGGTGCAGGGTGAGCGCCGCGCCGGTGTCGGGCCGATCCCGGTCCGGGGCGCCGAGATGCACGACCAGGTCGGTGTCGCGCGCCGCGAAAGTGCCGGTCGCCTCGGTCGGTTCGCCGGCCGTGGGCGCGGCGCCGGTGAGCAGCGCCTCGGCGTCGAGGTTCGCGCCGTCGTCCGTCAGCACCGGAAGGCGCGCGGGCGCGACCGTGCGATCGGGCGACTCGTCGGCGCGACCGAGGGTCACGGCCGCCGCCTGACGCAGGGTCAGCGAGCCGCCGAGGTGGGCGGCGGCGATCCGGCCGATGCCGCGACCGACCAGCGCGTCCGGGCGCAGGCCCAGACTCTCCAGCAGCCGGTGGCCGGCGAGGTGCGCCGCGAACGTGGCCGCGGCGACGGGCGGTTCGTCGTCCGTGCCGGGCCGGGGCAGCGGCTCGTCCAGGTACGGCGCGAGGGCGGCCGCGGCCTCGTCCCAGGCGTGCGCGTAGGCCGGAAACGCGGCATACAGCGCGGCCTCGGCGTCGGCCGACCGCTCCCCGGCACCGGGCAGCAGGACCACCAGGCGGGCGCCCTCGTCGGCCGAGCGGCCGGTGAGCAGCGCGGGATGGGCGGCGCCGGCGGCCAACGCGGCCAGGGCGTCCAGGAGTTCCGCCCGGTCCCGGGCCGGGATCGCGGCGCGCTGCTCGAACGCGGTGCGGGTGGTGGCCAACGACCAGGCGACGTCGGCCGGAGCGAGGGTGTCGTCGCCGGCCAGCCGCTCGTGCAGCCGGCGGGCCAGTGCGGCCAGGGCCGGGGCGCTGCGGGCGGACAGCAGGCAGGGCGGCGGGGCCGATCCGCCGGCGGAGCCGTTCGTCGCGGGCGGTGCCGCGAGGGGTTCGTCGGGGGCCTGTTCCAGGATGAGGTGCACCTTGGTGCCGTTGCCGCCGAACGAGGAGACCCCGGCGCGGCGCGGGCGCCCGGTCTCCGGCCAGGCCACCGCCCGATGGGCCAGGGCGATGCCGCTGCCTTGCCAGTCGACGTCGGGCAGTGGTTCGGCGGCGTGCAACGCCTCGGGCACGACGCCGTGCCGGATGGCCAGGATCGTCTTGATGACGCCGACGACGCCGGAGGCGGCATGCGGGTGGCCGATGTTGGCCTTGACGCTGCCCAACCACAGCGGACGGTCGGCGGGACGGTGCCGGCCGTACGCGTCGATGACCGCCTCGGCCTCGACCGCGTCGCCCAGGGGGGTGCCGGTGCCGTGCGCCTCGACCACGTCGATGTCGGCCGGACCGAGACCGGCCTCGGCGAGGGCGAGTTGCATGACCTGGCTCTGCGAGGGGCCGTGCGGTGCGGTCAGTCCGTTGCTGGCGCCGTTGTGGTTCAGCGCCGAGCCGCGGATCACCGCGAGCACCGGGTGGCCGCGGCGACGCGCCTCGGAGAGGCGTTCGACGACCAGCATGCCGGCGCCCTCGCCCCATCCGGTGCCGTCGGCGTCCGCCGAGAAGGACTTGCAGCGGCCGTCGGAGGCGATGCCGCCGAGGTTCTCGTACGCGGCCGGGAACGCCAGCACGGTGACGCCACCGACCAGCGCGGAGGCGCACTCGCCGCGGCGCAGCGCCTGGCAGGCCAGGTGCAGCGCGACGCCGGAGGACGAGCAGCCGGTGTCGACGGCGAGGGTGGGCCCTTCGAGCCCGAAGGTGTAGGCGACCCGGGCGCAGGCGAACGGCGAACCGGCGCCGGAGGACACGTAGGGCAGACTCGCCTTCGGCACCTGCCGCAGGTCGGAGACGTAGTTCTGGAAGAAGGTGCCGAGGTAGACCCCGGTGCGCGAGCCGCGCAACCGACGCGGATCCTCGCCGGCACGCTCCCACGCCTCCCAGGCCAGTTCCAGCAACACCCGTTGCTGGGGGTCGATCACCAGCGCCTCGTCCGGGCCGATGTCGAAGAACGCCGGGTCGAATCCCGAGGCGCCGGTGATGAAGCCGCCCTGGGACAGCAGGCCGACGCCGGGCATCGCACTGTTCCAGGCGGCGAATCGGTCCAGGTTCCAGCCGCGATCGTCCGGGGCGGGCCCGATCGCGTCGCCGCCCGACACCAGCAGGTCCCACAACCGGTCCGGGGATTCGATGCCGCCCGGCAGCCGGCAGCTCATCCCGACCACGACCACCGGGTCGTCCTCGCCGTCGGGTTCCGCGCGGCGGTCGGCGATCGGGGCGGTCGAGCCGACGGGCTCGGCCGGGTCCCCGGTGAGCCGGGTGCGCAGGTGCTGGGCGAGGGCGGTGGGGGTGGGGTGGTCGTAGATCAGGCCGACCGGCAGGCGCAGACCGGTGGCGGCGGCGATCCGGTTGCGCAGGTCGACCGAACTGAGCGAGTCGAAGCCCAACTCGCGGAAGGGCCGACCGGGCGCGACCGCGTCGCCGGTGGGATGACCGAGCACGGCCGCGGCCTGCCCGCGCACGATGTCGAGCAGGATGCGGGTGTGCTCGGCGGGGGGTTCGCCGGCCAGCCGGGCGGCGAGTTGCGGGTCCTCGCTCCGGGTGGCGCCGACGGCGCGCCGCACCGGGGTACGGAGCAGGCCGCGATACAGCGGCGGCGGCGGATTGCCGGCGAGTTGCCGGGAGAGCGCGCCGAGGTCGGTCGGCAGCGGTACGAACAGAGCGGTGTCGGTGCGGATCGCGGCGTCCAGGATGGCCAGGCCGTCCGCACTGGAGAGGGTGCCGAAGCCGGCGTCGACCATCCGGTCCCGGCCCGTGGGCTCTATGCGCCGGGTCAGCTCGCTCAGTTCCGCCCACATGCCCCAGGCCAGTGACGTGCCGGGCAGGCCCTCGGCCCGGCGGCGGGCGGCCAGGGCGTCCAGGAAGGTGTTGGCGGCGGCGTAGTTGGCCTGGCCGGCGGTGCCGAGCACCCCGGCGGCCGAGGAGAACAGCACGAACGCGGCCAGGGGCGCGGCGCGGGTGAGTTCGTCCAGGTGCAGCGCGGCGTCCACCTTGGGCCGGAAGACCGCGGCGACGCGTTGTGGGGTCAGCGCGTCCAGGACGGCGTCGTCGAGGACGGCGGCGGCGTGCACGACCGCGGTGAGCGGGTGGGCCGCGGGCACGGCGGCCAACACCGCGGCGAGTGCGTCCCGATCGGCCGCGTCGCATTCGGCGACGGTGACTTGGCCTCCCGACTCGCCCAGTTCGGCGACGAGTTCGCGGGCACCGGGGGCATCCGCGCCGCGCCGGCTGAGCAACACCAGGTGCCGGATGCCGTGCCGGTGCACCAGGTGGCGGGCCACCAGCGCGCCGAGGGTGCCGGTGCCGCCGGTGATCAGCACGGTGCCGTTCGGGTCGAGCGGCGTGGGCTCCGCGGCGGGGGTGCCGGCGGCCCGGCCGAGCCGGGGCGCGAGCAGCCGGCCGGCGCGTACGGCCAGCCGGGGTTCCCCGGCCGCCAGGGCCGCGCGCAGCAGGTCGGCCGAGACGGGAGCGTCGGTGTCGAGCAGCACGACCCGACCGGGGTGTTCGGCGTCGGCCGAGCCGACCAGTCCCCACAGCGGCGAGCCGGCCAGGTCCGGAGCCTCGTCGGGGATCGCGGCGACCGCGGACCGGGTGAGCAGCACCAGGCGGCCGGCCGCGAGCGGTTCGTCGGCCAGGTACGCCCGCAGGAGTTCCAGCGTCGCGCCCGCGACGGCCTCGGGTCCGCAGTCCTCGACGACGACCGGGACGACGACGGTGTCCGGGACGCGGGCACCCGCGGCGACCGCCGCGGTCAGCGCGGCCAGATCGCGGTGCACGTACACCTCGGCGTCCGGATCGCGCAGCGCGGCGGACAGCCCGGCCCGGTCCGGGCCCTCGGCGAGCACCGCCCAGGTCCCGGGTACCGGCTCCGGCGCCACCGTCACCGGGGCCCACTCGACGGTGAACAGCGTGTCGCGCGGCAGGCCCGCGCCGGCCGTCGGCCCCGGGGCGGCCACCTGCTCGAACACCACCGGGCCGAGGTCGGCCAGTGGTTGCCCGGCCGCGTCGGCGAGCGTCACGGTGACCGTGCCGTCGGCGCCGGGACGCAGGTGCACCCGGGCGCTGTCGGCGCCGGTGGCGTGTACCGCGACGCGACCGAGCGAGGTGGGCAACAGGGTGTGCCCGGTGTCGTCCGCCGGCGCCGGGCGGGCCAGGTGCCAGGCCCGGAGCGCGGCGTCCAACAACGCGGGGTGGATGCGGTAGCCGCGCACCGCACCGGAGTCGGCGTCGAGCAGCACGTCGGCGAAAACCTCGTCGCCGCGCTGCCACAACCCGCGGATCACCGCCGGGTCGGACCCGCCGTCGGGCTCCGGCAGCGGCAGCGGGTCGGCGTCCCGGGGCGGCCAATCGTGGTCCGCGGCGGCGGCCGGGGGAGGCGACGCGGCGGTGAGGGCGGCGCTCGCATGGCGGACCCAGCGGCCGTCCGCGACGGCGGGATGGCGGGCATGCACGGTCAGGGTGCGGCCGGCCCGGGCCGCAGTTACCTGGATGCGGGTGGCACCGTCCGCGGCCGGCACCGACGGCCGGTCCAGGGTCAGGTCCGCCACGCCGGCGTCGACCTCGTCGGCCGCGCGCACCGCCAACTCCGCCAGGGTGCCGGCGCCGAGCGTGGGCACCGCGCCGGCGCCGGCGCGCCCGAGCGGGTCGAGGGCGTCGACGGTGCCGGTGAGCACGACCGTGTCGTGGTCGGCCAACTCCACCGCGGCGCCCAGAATCGGATGGTCGGCCGGGTCCAGGCCCAGCGCGGCGGGTTCGGCCGTGTTCGGGCCGGGCGAGAGCCAGTAGCGGGCGCCCTGGAACGGATAGGTGGGCAGGGCGACATCCGCGGTGCCGATCCCGGCGAACAGCGGGCCGAGGTCGATCCGGGCGCCGCGGACCGCCGCCTCGCCCAGCGAGGTGCGAAAGCGCAGCAGCGAGTCGTCGTCGCGGCGCAGCGTCGCGACGACGGCGGCGTCCGCCTCGGCGTGCTCGGCGCACTCCTCGATGGCCGCCGTGAGCACCGGGTGCGGACCGACTTCGACGAAGACACCGTGCCCGCTCGCGAGCAGCGCGCGCACGCCCTCCTCCAGCAGCACGGTCCGGCGCAGATTGCGATACCAGTAGTCGGCGTCCAGCAGCGCCGTGTCGATCCAGTCGCCGGTGACGGTGGACCGGAACGGCACCGCGCAGGTGCGGGGCGTGATGTCCGCCAGGTCCGCGATCAGCCGGTCGCGCAGCGACTCCACCTGCGCGGAATGCGAGGCGTAGTCGACGGGGATCCGGCGCACCCGCACCTCGTCGGCCTCGCAGGACCGGACGAAAGCGTCGAGTTGCCCCGGCAGCCCGGAGACGACGGTGGAGCGGGGGCCGTTGTGGGCGGCGATCGACAACCGCAGGCCGGCGCGCTCGCAACGAGCCTGCACCTCGGCGACCGGCAGTGCCACCGACGCCATCCCGCCGTGTCCGGCCAAGGAGGCGGCGATGGCCCGGCTGCGCAGCGCGACGACCTTGGCGCCGTCCTCCAGCGACAGGGCGCCGGCCACGCAGGCCGCGGCGATCTCGCCCTGGGAGTGACCCAGGACGGCGGCCGGCCGCACGCCGTGGTCCTGCCACAGCCGGGCCAGCGAGACCAGTACCGCCCACAGGGCGGGTTGCACGAGGTCGACCCGGGCCAGAGCGGCCTCGTCGTCCAGCACCTCGGTCAACCGTCGGTCGATCCAGGGCGCGAGGGCCTGCTCGCACTCGGCGAGGTGCGCGGCGAACTCCGGGCTCTCGCGGCGCAGTCGGCCGGCCATCCCGGTCCACTGCGAGCCCTGGCCGGGGAAGACGAAGACCACCTTGCCGCGGACCACGGCGGGCCCCTCGACCAGCAGCGCGGACGCCGTGCCGGACTCCAGTGCGTGCAGCGGCTCGTGGGCTCGGTCCGAGTCCTCGACCAGGACGACCGCCCGGTGCTCGAAGGCGGTCCGGGTGCGGGCCAGGGCGGCGCCCACCCGCGCGGGGTCCGGCCGCGCCTCGCCGGCGCACCAGCGGGCCAGTTGTCCGGCCCGGGCCCGCAACGCCTGCGGGGTGGCCGCCGACAACAACCACGGCACCGGTCCGCGGCCGAGCGGCCCGGCCGGACGCTGCTCCGAGGGCTCGGCCGGCGGTGGGTCGTCCTGCGGATCGGCCTGTTCCAGGATGACGTGCGCGTTGGTGCCGCTGAGTCCGAACGAGGAGACCGCGGCGCGCCGCGGCCGGTCCACCGGCGGCCAGTCGCGGGCTTCGTCGGCGAGCCGGACCTCCCCGGCGGACCAGTCGATGTGCGGGGAGGGGGCGTCGACGTGCAGCGTGCGCGGCACGTGTGCGTGGCGCACCGCCAAGACGGTCTTGATCACCCCCGCGATGCCCGAAGCGGCCTGGGAGTGACCGATGTTGGACTTGATCGACCCCAGCCACAGCGGCCGTTGCGGGTCCCGGTCGCGGCCGTAGGTGGCCAGCAGGGCCTGGGCCTCGATCGGGTCGCCCAACGTGGTGCCGGTGCCGTGCGCCTCGACCACGTCGATCTGGTCGGGGGTGAGTCCGGCATCGGCCAGGGCGGCCCGGATGACGCGCTGCTGGGAGGGGCCGTTGGGGGCGGTCAGCCCGTTCGACGCGCCGTCCTGGTTGACCGCCGAACCCCGCAGTACGGCCAGCACCCGGCGGCCGTTGCGGCGCGCGTCGGAGAGTCGTTCGAGCAACAGCAGGCCGGCGCCCTCGGCCCAGGAGGTTCCGTCGGCCGCGGCGGCGAAGGGCTTGCAGCGGCTGTTCGGGGCCATCATGCCCTGGCTGCCGAACCCGAAGAAGATGCTCGCGGTGGACATCACGGTCACGCCGCCGGCCAGGGCCAACGAGCACTCGCCGGTGCGCAGCGCCTGGGCGGCCAGGTGCAGCGCGACCAGCGAGGAGGAGCAGGCGGTGTCCACGGTGACCGCGGGGCCCTCCAGTCCGTAGACGTAGGAGAGTCGGCCCGACATGACGCTGCCGGCGGTGCCGCTGACCAGATGGCCGGCCACCCCCTCGGGCAGTTCCGTGACGCCGGTGCCGTAACCGGTGGCCGTGGCGCCGATGAAGACGCCGGTCCGGCTGCGCTTCAACGAGGACGGCACGATGCCGACGCTTTCGAAGACCTCCCACGAGGTCTCCAGCAGGAGCCGCTGCTGGGGGTCCATCGCCAGCGCCTCGCGCGGCGCGATGCCGAACACGGCGGCGTCGAAACGGTCGGCGTGATCGATGAAACCGCCCTGCGGAAGCGCGCCGATGCCGATGCCGGTCGCGGCCAGGTCGAGCACCTGCTGCTTCCAGCCGCGATCGTCGGGCAGGTCCCCGATGGCGTCGGTGCCCTCGACGACCAGTCGCCACAGATCCTGCGGGTGGGCCACCGAGCCGGGGAAGCGGCAGCTCATGCCCACGATCGCGATCGGTTCACCGGCGCCGTCGGCCAGTTCCGCGTTGCGCGCGCTGAGCTGCTCGTTCCGGGCCTGCAGTTCCTCGTTCCGGGTCAACGACGCCCGGAGTGCCTCGACGAGCCGATCGGGGGAGGCGGTCACGCCGAACCCCGCTCGTCGCGGCGACGGGACGGGGCGGCGGCTCGGGCCGGCGGGTGTTCGGCCGGCCCGCGCATCGTCCCCCGTTCCGGCACCACACCCCGGGGGCGCGATTCGGTCACCCGTGCGGAAACAGTCGGAAAACGATGCATGGAGGACTCCCGTTTCGCCGACGGTGCCGGCGGACGATCACCACAGGACTGTCCTCAAGCTAATCGGCGCGATATCGGAACCCGACCCCATCTTTGGGCCGGGCAATCCCCTCATGCCCGGCGCGGACCCCCTACCGGGCCCGAACCGCGCTCGTCGAGCAACTCGCGGGCCCGGTGGGCGGCTCGGGCGACGAGCGACTCCAGGGCGCCCGCCGGGATCCCGGGCGGCGGCGTGATCCGCACCGACGGCACGGTGTCCGGCACCGGCGGCGGGTCGGCGGGCAACGGGTCGACCGGGCGGTAGGCCTCCCGGGCGGCGACGCCCGGCGCGGTGGCCGGCGAGCCGGGTGCCCGGGTGCCCGGGTCCCGCGCGCGCAGGCCGTCCAGGAACGCCCGTTCGCCCCGCCCGCGGAGCAGCAACAACACGAACGGGTCGGCGTCCAGCAGCCAGGCCGCCTGGTAGCACAGCGCGGCGGCATGTCGGCAGGGCAACTCCCAGTCCGGGCAGTCGCAATCCGGATCCAGATCGCCGATGCCCGGGAGCAGCGGTACGTCCGCGTCCTCGGCCGCCGCGACCAGCTCCTGCGGCATGTCCCGGTCCAGGAGCGCGGCCAGATGCCCGGACTTGGCGGCCACCTGGTCGAGGAAACGATCCCACCGCGCGTCGGTGAGCCGCTCGATGTGCACGGCCGTCTCGTACTGCGACCCGTCCGCGTCGTGCACGGACGCGGCGATCCGGCCCGGGCCGACGGTGATCGGGCCGACCCGACCGGAGCCGGCGTACGCGCGCCCCTTGCGCAGCGGCTCGCCGGAGAGCGCGGCCTCCTCCAGGGCGTCGGTCCAGGCGTGGCCCCACCAGGTGGTGCCCCTGGCACCGCGGCTGCGGCGTGGGGCGAACGCGGGGAAGACGCGGGCCGGTTCGGTGGTCATCGGCTGCTCCTGAGCTCGACCAGGTTCGCGAGTTCGGTGTCGGAGAGTTCGGTGAGTGCGGCCTCGCCGCCGGTGAGCACCGAGTCGGCCAGCGCCCGCTTGTCGCGCAACATCGCGGCGATCCGGTCCTCGATGGTGCCTTCGGCGATGAAGCGGTGCACCTGGACCGGCCGGGTCTGGCCGATCCGGTACGCGCGGTCGGTGGCCTGTTCCTCGACGGCCGGATTCCACCAGCGGTCGTAGTGCACGACATGGTCGGCCCGGGTGAGGTTGAGCCCGGTGCCGGCGGCCTTGAGCGAGAGCAGGAACACCGGTACCGCGCCGTCCTGGAAACGGGCCACCAGGGCGTCGCGGCGGGTCGGCGCGGTGCCGCCGTGCAGGAGTTGGTTGCCGATGCCGCGCCCGTCCAGGTGCTTGGCCAGCAGCCGGGCCATCGTGACGTACTGGGTGAAGACCAGGACCGAGCCGTCCTCGGCGAGGATCGTGTCGAGCAACTCGTCGAGCAGTTCGAGCTTGCCGGAGCGACCGTCGAGGCGGGGCTCGGGTTCCTTGAGGTATTGCGCGGGGTGGTTGCAGATCTGCTTGAGCCCGGTGAGCAGGCCGATGATGTGCCCACGCCGGGCCATGCCGGTGCTCTCCCGCAGTTCGGCCATCGCCTCGCGCACCGCCGCCTCGTACAGGCCGGCCTGCTCGCGGGTGAGCGACACCGGCTGGTCGGTTTCGGTCTTGGCGGGCAGTTCCGGCGCGATGCCCGGATCGCTCTTGCGCCGGCGGAGCAGGAACGGCGCGATCAGTCGGCCCAGTCGCTCGGCCGTGGGACCGTCCCGATCGGCCTCGACCGGCTTGACCCAGCGACGGCGGAACGCGGCCAGGCCGCCGAGCAGGCCGGGGGTGGTCCAGTCCAGGATCGCCCACAACTCGGACAGCCGGTTCTCCACCGGGGTGCCGGTGAGCGCGATCCGCGCCTGCGCGGGGATCGTGCGCAGCGCCTTGGCGGTGCCCGAGGTGTGGTTCTTGACGTGTTGCGCCTCGTCCGCGACCACCAGGCCCCACGCCACGTCGGCCAGCCGCGCCCGGTCCAGGCGCATCGTGCCGTAGGTGGTGAGCACGAAGCCGTCGACGAGGTCGTCCAGGGTGCGGCCGGTGCTGTGGAAGCGGCGCACCGGCGTGCCCGGCGCGAAGCGCTCGATCTCCCGCTGCCAGTTGCCCAGCAGCGATGCCGGGCAGACCACCAGGGTCGGCGCCGGGCCGGCCGGGTCGGCGCCGTCGAGCGCCGCGGCCCGCCGGTGCAGGTGCAGCGCGATCAGCGTGACGGTCTTGCCCAGGCCCATGTCGTCGGCCAGGCAACCGCCCAGACCCAGCGAGGTCATCCGGTCCAGCCAGCGCAGGCCGCGCAGTTGGTAGTCGCGCAGGGTCGCGGCGAGCGCCTTGGGTGCGGCGATCGGCTCGGCACCGCCGTCCGGATCGGCGAGCCGCTCGCGCAATTCGTCCAGCCACGCCGAGGTGCCCACCTCGATGCGCTTGCCGGCCACCTCGATGCCGCCGGTCAGCGCCGCGGTGAGCGCCTCGATCGGGGTGAGCGGCTTGATCGAGCGGTTGCGGGCCTTGGCGATCAGGGCCGGGTCGACCAGCACCCACCGGTCGCGCAGGCGCACCACGGGTCGGTGCGACTCGGCCAGCGCGTGCATCTCGGCGGCGGTCAACACCTGCTCTCCCAGGGCGAGTTGCCAGTCGAAGCCGAGTGGGGTGTCGCCGCCGAGGAAGGCGCGCAGGTCGCCGGGCGGCCCGTCGTGCGCGCCGACCACGGCCCGGGCGGTGAGATCGCGCACCAGGTCGCGCGGCCAGTGCACCTCGACCCCCGCCGCGGCCAGGCGCGCGGTGGCGGCGCCGAGCAGCGCGCCGAGGTCGTCGTCGCCGACCACCACCCGGTCCGGCACGCCGGCGTTCAACAGCGGCTCCAGCGCGGGCCACACCCGGGCGGCCCGACGCAGCGCGAGCAGCACGTCCAGCCGGGCCCGTTCGCCGAAGCGCGGGTCGGTGCCGGTCCACAGGGTGTCCGCGTCGATCACCGCGCTCGGATCGGCGAGCGAGTGCACCTGGACGATCGCCCGGAACGGCGCGTGTTCGATGTCGTGCGTCTCCAGCCGCAACGAGATCCGTACGCCGGTGTCGACGTCGGCGGCGATTCGATCCGACCAGGAGCGCAACTCGGGCAGCCGGTGCGGGTCGGTGGCGGCGAACGCGCCGGCGAGCCCGCCCCGCGGCGCGGCGGCGGTGCGCGGCATCGTGTCGGCGACCGCGTCCAGGAAGGCGCGGATCAACGGCGCCGCCTCCGGCAACAACGCGCCGCCCCCCGTCGGCATCGCCCGGGCCTCACCCGGCATCGCGTCGGCGAGCGCCCGCACCCGCTCCACGTCGGCGGCGTCCAGCGGCCCGGCCCGCCACGCGTCGTGGTCGCCGGGAGAAAGGCCGGGCAACATCCGGCCGCGGGCCACCAATTGCAGGGCGAGCACGGTGGCCGCCCCCCAGAACGCGGCGGCCGGGTGGGCGTCGGCGGTCCGGCGGGCCCGGGAGAGCAGCCGGACCGCGTCGGCGACCGGCACCAGGACGGCGGGGTGGACCTGCTCGGCGCCGTCGGCGTCGAGCACGGTGACGGTGTCGGTGCCGTCGGCGTGCGGCCAGAACGCGACGGCGCCGGCGCGGGGCGGGTCGGCCGGCGCGAAGGTGGCGGCGTGCCGGATCAGGTCGGTCGGGGCGTGCGTGCTGCGGGTGTCGATGTTCGCTACTCCTGCGGTGCGGGGGATTGCGCCGGGGCGACGGCCGGTGCGGGCCGGCGCGAGCGGATCAGGGTCTCGATGCCGTCCAGGACCAGACCCAGGCCGAACTCGAAGCCCGCGTCGGGGGCCTCCTCGTAGCTGCCGGCGGCCCAGACCCGGGTGAGGGTGGGGAAACGGGCGGGTTGGATGAGCCGTTCCAGATACGGCGTGCTCTCCGCCCACCAGTCCTCGTAGCCCACGCCGCTGGTGACCGCGTCCCGATTGACGTCGACGGCGACCTGGGTGATGCCGCGGACGTACGCGTCGACGAGCCCGACGACGTGGGTCATCTCGGCCTCGGTGAGGCCGAGATCGGCGACGGTGCGCAGCGCCGAATCGGCCCGGGCGGTGACCCGCGGGCCCATCAACAGCAGGCCGGGGCCCCACAGTTGCACCACCCACGGATGCCGCTGGGCGAGCGCGTGGTCGGCGCGCGCGTGCCGTTCCAGCGCGGTGCGCCAGTCGAGCCCGGCCGCGTCGGGCAGTGCGGACTCGCCGAGCACGGTGTCGAACATGACGTGCAGCAGTTCGGCCTTGCCCGGCACGTAGGTGTACAGCGACATGGTGCCCACGCCGAGTCGCTCGGCGACCGCGCGCATGGACAGCGCGCCGATCCCGTCGGCGTCGGCGATCTCCACGGCCGCCCGCACGATGCGATCCACGGTGAGCCCCTGCTTGGGGCCGCGGGTGGGTCCCTCGCCGGTGCGCCACAACAACGCGAGGGTGCGGGCCGGATCGGCGCGCCCACTCTTCTCTCGTGCCACGTACGTACCTTCTCCCGAAAACTCCGTAGAGCGTACGGTACGTCATCCGGAGTTGATCGACAAGCTTGATCGACCGGCTGATCGAAGGGCTGATCGAAGGGCTGATCGAACGGCGCCGCAAGCCCTCGGAAGTTCTTGCGCGCCAACTCCGTATGACGTACGGTACGGCGTACGAGACAACTTCGTATCTTGTACGGAGTCGGCTCGCGAACGCCTTCCCGTGCGGTTCGATCGAACGCGACGGGCGACACACGAAGGGGCCCACATGCCACTGGCGATCTCCGCCGAAGGTGTGACCAAGACGCGCGGCGCCACCCGGGCGCTGGACGGATTCGATCTGGAGGTGCCGACCGGCACGGTGCACGGGCTGCTCGGCCCCAACGGCGCGGGCAAGACCACGGCGGTGCGGATCCTGACCACGCTGCTGGGTCCGGACGGCGGACGGGCCGAGGTGGCCGGATTCGACGTGCTGCGAGACGCGGCGCGGGTGCGCACCCGGATCGGGCTGCTCGGGCAGTACGCCGCATTGGACGAGGTGCTCGGCGGACGGCAGAACCTGGAGATGTTCGGCCGGCTGTACCGCCTGGGCGCCCGCGCGGCCCGGGCCCGGGCGGACGAGTTGTTGGCGCGGTTCGCGCTGACCGACGTCGCCGAGCGCGCGGTGACCACCTACTCGGGCGGCATGCGTCGCCGGCTGGACCTGGCCGCGTCGCTGATCCAGGCACCCGAGGTGCTCTTCCTGGACGAGCCGACCACCGGGCTCGACCCGCGGGGCCGCACCGAGGTGTGGGAGGCGGTGCGCGAACTGGTCGCGGGCGGCACGACCGTGCTGCTGACCACGCAATACCTGGAGGAGGCGGATCGGCTCGCGGACACCATCTCGGTGGTCGACCACGGCCGGGTGATCGCCCGCGGCACGCCCACCGAGCTCAAGTCCCGACTCGGCGGCGACCGGATCGACGTGGTGGTCCGCGAACCGCTCGACCTGAGCGCCGCGGCGACGATCCTGGCCGGCGTCGGCAACGGCAACCCGGAGGTCCGGGCGGACGAGCGCCGAGTGGGCATCGCGATCACCGACCGGGTGAGTGCGCTCACCGCCACCGTGCGGGCACTGCACGACGCCGGCATCGAGGCCGAGGACATCGCGCTGCGCCGACCCACCCTGGACGAGGTCTTCCTGACCATCACCGGCGTGCGCCGGGACGAACGACCGGTCGAGCGCGCGCACGGGTCGCGCCGGGCGGGCAGACCCGACACGGGCGACGCGAAGGAGGTGGCGGCATGAGCGCCGCGCTGCGCCGGGCCCTCCCGGACACTTGGACGCTGACCCGCCGTACCTTCGCGCACTGGGCCAGGCAGCCCGCGCCGGTGCTGGTCGGGCTGCTGTTCCCGGTGCTGATGGTGCTGATGTTCGGCTACCTGTTCGGCGGCGGGATGGACGTGCCGGGCGGTGGTGACTACCGCGAGTTCCTGTTGCCGGGCATGTTCGCGATGACGATGGTCTTCGGAATCGAATCCACCTTCACCGCGGTCGCCGGCGACGCGGCGCGCGGGGTCACCGACCGATTCCGGTCGATGCCGATGTCGCACTCGGCCGTGGTCGGCGGGCGGGTGCTCGCCGACATGGTGCACGCCGCCGTCGGGCTGGCGGTGCTGATCTGCTGCGGACTCGCGGTGGGTTGGCGGTGGCACGAGGGGCCCGCGCGAGCGGCGCTCGCCGTCGCGATGTTGCTGATGTTGCGGCTCGCGGTGTTGTGGCTGGGCATCTACCTGGCGCTGCGCGCCAAGGGGCCCGAGTCGGTCGCGGTCCTGCAGATCCTGGTCTGGCCGCTGGGCTTCCTGTCCAACGTGTTCGTCTCGCCCGACACGATGCCGGGTTGGCTGGGCACGGTGGCCGAGTGGAACCCGCTCTCCGCGAGCGCGGGCGCCGGCCGCGAACTGTTCGGCAATCCCGGCTGGTCCGGCGGCGGCTGGGTCGCCGATCACACGATCCTGATGGCCTTCGGCTGGCCGCTCGTGCTGATCGCCGTCTTCGCGCCGCTGTCGGTGCGACGGTATCGCGGACTCGGCCGCTGACCCGGGCGCCCACCGAGGGTCCGCCGCTCGCCGGTTCGCGAGCGGCGGACCGTGCGGGCGGCGGATCGCGCGGCGCGGGCCGGAGTCGGTCAGGCCGTCCGGGCCCGTTCGGCGCAGGCCAACGCCGCCCGCAGGAACTCGGCGGTCGCCGAGTCCTCCGCCTTGACCAACTCGGCCGGCGTGCCCGCGAAGACGACCGTGCCACCGTGCTTGCCGCCACCGGGGCCCAGGTCGACCACGTGGTCGGCGCGCTTGACCACGTCCAGGTTGTGTTCGACCACCACCACCGTGTTGCCCGCGTCCACGAGCCGATCCAGCAGCCGGATCAGGGTGTCCACGTCGGACATGTGCAGGCCCGTGGTCGGCTCGTCGAGGATGTACACGCTGCCCGTCTTGTGCAGCTCGCTCGCCAGCTTGAGCCGCTGCAACTCGCCGCCGGAGAGCGAACTCAATGGTTGTCCCAGGGTCAGATAGCCCAGGCCGACCGAGGCCAGCGACCGCACCCGAGTGCGCAGCGCCTCCTCGACGAAGTAGTCGATCGCCTCCTCGGCGGTCAACGCCAGCACGTCCACGATCGACCTGCCGCGCAGCGAGTACGCCAGGACCTCGTCGCGAAACCGCCGCCCCGCGCACGCCGTACAACGGGTGGTCACCGGATCCATGAAGGCCATGTCGGTGCGCACCACGCCACGCCCCTGGCATTGCGGGCAGCCGCCCAGCGAGTTGAACGAGAACAGCCCCGGATCCACGCCGTTGGCCTTCGCGAACAACCTGCGCAGCGGGTCCGCCACCCCGACATAGCTCGCCGGCGTCGAGCGGGAGGAGATCCCCACGCCCGACTGGTCGACCACCACCGCCGTCGGGTGTGCCGCGACCAGGACGTCCGAGATCAGCGTGCTCTTGCCGGAACCGGCCACCCCGGTGACCACGGTGAGCACGCCGGTGGGGATGTCCACGTCCACGTCGCGCAGGTTGTGCAGGTTCGCGCCGCGAATCTCCAGCACGCCGGTGGGCCGGCGAAAGTCCGGCTTGAGCGGGCCGGCCCGGCGCAGCGCCCGCCCGGTCGGCGAATCCGACACGCGCAACTCGGCGAAGCTGCCCTCGAACGTGACGGTGCCGCCGTGGATACCCGCCCCGGGCCCGACGTCCACGACATGGTCGGCGATCGCGATCACGTCCGGATCGTGCTCGACCACCAGCACGGTGTTGCCCTTGTCCCGCAGCCGGGTGAGCAGATCACCCAGCCGCACCACGTCGCGCGGATGCAGCCCCACGCTCGGCTCGTCGAAGATGTACGTCATCCCGGTCAGGCTCGACCCCAGGTAGCGCACCATCTTCAGCCGCTGCCCCTCACCGCCGGACACCGTCGAGGTGGGCCGATCCAGGTGCAGATAGCCGAGCCCGATCGCGACGATCCGCTCCAGCGCGAGCGCCGCGGGGCGAGCCACCCGGCGGGCGACCGGGTCGGCCAACCCGGTGAGCACCCCGACCAGGTCGCCGATCTCCATCGCCGCGTAGTCCGACAACGATTGCCCCTCGATCAGCGACGCGCGCGCCGCCTCGTTCAGTCGGGCACCCGCGCAGTCCGGGCACGCCCCCTCGGCGACGAACCGGGCGATCGTCTCGCGGCTCCGCTCGGCCAGCGCGGAGGTGTCGCGGTTGAGGTAGAGCCGGTTGAACCGGTCCACCAGCCCCTCGTAGTCGATGTGGTGCCGGCCGTTGCTGTTGACGATCTCCACCTTGGCGCCGGTGCCGTACAGGAACAGTCGCCACTGCTCGTCGGTGAACTCGCGGACCGGGACGTCGGTGGGGTAGAGGTCGTGGTTCGCGTACAACTGCCACTGCCAGCCGCCCACCGCGAACCCCGGGTGTCGGATCGCGCCCTCGCGGATCGCCAGGGACGGGTCGAGCAGCGCGTCCAGGTCCAGTCGGACGGTGCGCCCCAGCCCCTCGCAGGTCGGGCACATGCCGTTCGGGTCGTTGAACGAGTAGTGGTTGGCGGGCCCGGCCCCGGGTGTGCCGTGCCGGGAGAACAGCACCCGCAGCAGCGGGTGGATGTCGGTCATCGTGCCCACCGTGGACCGCGAGTTGCCGCCGACCGGGCGCTGGTCGACCACGATCGCGGTCGACAGGTTCTCGATCGTGTCCGCCGTGGGCCGCTCGTGCTTGGGCAGCCGGTTGCGGATGAACGTGGTGAACGTCTCGGCGAGTTGCCGCTGCGACTCGACCGCGATGGTGTCGAAGACGATCGACGACTTGCCCGAACCGGACACGCCGGTGAAGACGACGATCCGGTTCTTCGGGATGCGCAGCGACACGCCCTTGAGATTGTGTTCCCGGGCGCCGGTGATCACGATGTGGTCGTAGTCCATGTGGCCAACGTACGAAGGTGTCCCTGACAGGTGTTGTCAAGGATTTCGGAACGATTGCGCACTGCCCCCAGCAGTCGCGAACCGTCGTCGCCGACCGCGCGACGGCCGGGAAAGCGGTTGCGCCGCGCGGACCCGATCGAGCACCATCGCCGCCATGACGAACCTGGCGAAGACCACGCACACCACGAACCGAAAGGGCGGCGACCGCCCGGGCGCGTGACCGCCCCGACGCCGGCCGCCGAGCCGACCGACCCGCAACCTCGCCCGAGCACCGCGCCGTCGAGCCGGGCCGGGCACGACGCACCCCGCTTCGGCTACGGGGACGCGGCGCACCGAGCGATCGAGGCCGACCGCGACGGCCCGACGGCTCGCGAGATGTTCGCGCGCACCGCGGACCCGGACGCGGCAGTCCGGCTGCGCGCCCTGACGTTGTTGACCGACGTCGGCCACGACGGCGAGCGGTGGCCGGCCGCCGCCGACGTGGCCGCGCACCTGTCGACCGACCCCGACGAACGGGTCCGCCGCGCCGCCGCCTGGCTGCTCGCACACGTCGATCTCGACCGGGCGCTGCGCGCGGCGTACGAGCCGCCCGCCGACCCGGTGGCCGGCTTGGCGCTCGTGGAGGCCGCGCTCGGCCGCTGGGCTCGGGACGCGGACGCCGCCCGACTGGATCTGGCGGAGCACCTGCGCGAGCACCCGGACCCCGCCGTGCGGCTGCGCGCGGGGCTGGCGGCGCTCGCGCTGTGCGCACCCGAGCGGCACGACACCTGGGAGCGGGTGATCCGGGGTGCCCTGGCCTGGGCCGACCGGCTGGCCGGCCCGGGTTCGCGGGTCCGGTGGACCGCGGCCGAGTTGTTGGCCTCCGCGCTGGTGCGCGGCGGGCGTGCCGAGGCCGACTGGTACCTGTGGGCCGACCTGCTGATTCGTTCCCCGGACCCGGCGACGGCGCGGGTGGGCATCGGGTTCGGGTACCAGGCGATCCGCACCTGGCGGGCCGGACCGGCCCGACTGTGGCCGGCCCTCGGGCACGCGCTCGACCACCCGGACCCGGACGTACGAGCGGCCGCGGTGCACACGATCGGCCGTTCCACCCACGCCACCCGCAGCGCCGCGAACGCGCTCGCGCGACTGACCGCGGATGCGATCGTGGGCCTGCCGGCCGCCGCCGCCCTGGCCCGGGAGGGCGATCGCCGGGCCCTGCCGACGGTGCGCGCGGTGCTGGCCACGACGGCCACGGACACGACGCACCCCGGACTGGCGCGGGCCGCGGCCGGCTTCGCCGACGACCCGTCGGCTCCCCTGCGCGACGCCGCACTCGGCCGGTTGGCCGGGCACGACGCCGCCGCCTGCGTACGCTCGCTCCGCGAGCGCGGCTGCCTGCTGCCCGCGGCGCTGGCCGCACTGAACCCCGGCCTACCGGGCGCGGCCGCGGCGGTGCCCGCGCTGATCGCGGCGTTGGCCGACGTGACGAGCGTCGAGGCGCACACCTGGCCGCGCGGCCGGCTCGCGCAACTGCTGGGCGAGTTCGGCCCGGCGGCCGGCGATGCCGTACCGCTGCTCGAACGCCTGGCCGCCGACGCCCCCGAGCGGCACGTGGCCCTGGCGCTGATCCGGATCACCGGCGACCGCGCGCTCGCGGAGGCTCGCCTGGACGCGCTCGGACCCGCGGTCCGACGTCCACGTCAGGCCGTGGTCCTGCTCGACTGGCTCGTGGACCACGGCGGCCTGAACGCACGCCACTCCGCCGAACTGTGGTCGCTGGCGGCGGACCCGACCCGGACCTACGGGCCGGTCCTGGTTCCGCTGTGGCGGCACGCCGGGGAGGCCGCCCTGCCGGTCCTGCTCGCGGCGCTGCCGCAGTTGTTGGAGGCCGACGTCTACGGATCGTTCGTCTACCGCCTGCTCGGGGACATGGGCGCGGCGGCGGCGCCGATCCTGCCCGCCCTGGACTCGATCATCGACCGTCGCGAACGGGCGCCCGGGCCGGACGAGGACGACGACGAGGTCATCCGCGACGAGCGGTTGGTCCAGCGGGCCCGGGCGGCGCGGGCCCGGATCCTCGCGGCTGTTGCCAGTAGTACGCAACTGCCGGGTGCCGGCAACTAAGCTCGTGCCATGACCGCTTCACCCATCGTCCTCGGCATCGAATCGTCCTGCGACGAGACCGGCGTCGGCCTGGTCCGGGACGGCCGGCTGCTCGGCCACGCGGTGGCCACGAGCATGGCCGAGCACGCCCGATTCGGCGGCGTGGTGCCGGAGATCGCGGCCCGCGCCCACGTGCACGCGCTCACCCCCACCGTGCGGGCCGCACTGGACTCGGCCGGGCTGCGTCGGCGCGACATCGGCGCGGTCGCGGTGACCACCGGACCCGGCCTGGCCACCGCTCTCCAGGTCGGCGTGGCCGCCGCCAAGGGCTTCGCGCTCGCGCTGGACGTGCCCCTGTACGGCGTGCACCACCTGGCCGGACACGTCGCGGCCGACACCCTCGAACACGGCCCGTTGCCCGACCCGTGCGTGGTGCTGATCGTCTCCGGCGGCCACACCTCGCTGCTGCTCGTGCGCGACTTCGCCCGCGACCCGATCGTCCACCTCGGCGACACCCTCGACGACGCGGCGGGCGAGTGTTTCGACAAGGTGGCCCGGGTGTTCGGCCTGCCCTACCCGGGCGGACCGGCGATCGACCGGGCCGCGCGCGAGGGCGACCCGAACGCCGTCGCCTTCCCGCGCGGACTCACCGGCCCGCGCGACGACCCGTACGCGTTCTCCTTCTCCGGCCTCAAGTCCGCCGCCGCCCGCTGGGCCGAGCGCTCGCGGGCCGGCGGCGGCACGTTGCCGGTCGCCGACGGCGCCGCCGCGCTCCAGGAGGCGGTGGCCGACGTACTGACCAGCAAGGCCGTCGCCGCGTGCACCGCGCACGACGTGCGCACCCTGGTCGTGGTCGGCGGGGTCGCGGCCAACTCCCGGGTGCGCTCGCTCGCGGCCGAACGCTGCGCCGCGGCGGGCATCACGCTGCGGGTGCCGCCGCCCCGGCTGTGCACCGACAACGGCGCGATGATCGCCGCCGTCGGCGACCTGCTGATCCGGGCCGGCAAGGCGCCTGCTCCGCTCGACGTGTCCATCGACCCGTCCGCACCCCTGGAGTACGCGTGCCTGCACCCCGTGGCGACACCCACCCGGGCGGCCGGATGAACCCGAACATCCGCCGCTTCACCGCCGCCGACCTCACCCGGTACACGGCCGGCATCCGAGCCGTCTACGCCGAGGCGTTCGCCGAACCGCCGTGGCACGAGGGTCCGGAACAGGCCGTCGAATACGCGCGACGGCTCGCCGCGGACACCGGTCGACCGGGCTTCGTGGGCGCGATCGCGGTGGCCGAACACACCGGCGCCGTGCTCGGGTTCGCGACCGGTTGGACCACCGCGACACCGATGCCCACGAGCCGCTCGTACGGCGACGTGGCCCGGGCCCTGGGCCCGGCGCGGACCGCGGCGTGGTTGTGCGGTGCGCGAGAGGTGGACGAACTCGCGGTCGGCGGCCTGGCCCGCGGCACCGGCACCGCCGCCGCGCTGCTGAACGCGGTGACGGCGGATGTGCCCGACGGCCGGTGTTGGCTGCTCACCTCGACCCGGGCCGAACCGGCGCTGCGTTTCTACGCCCGGCAGGGTTGGCGCCGCGTCGCCAACACCGAGTCGCCGGACACCGCGCTGCTGCTGCACCCTCGGCATCCGGCTCCCGAAGGGCCGGCGTCGCCGCCTCAGGGCGTGTAGCGCAACATCCAGTCGTTGTCCGCGTTGCGACCGAACTCGGGATCGTTGGGCGGATCGGCCGGGAGTTCCTCGACCTGGTCGGCCGCCGCGACCCGCTCGGGCAGCTTGCCCCAACGGGCGGCCCGATCGGCCTGCTCGACGCCCTCGCCGGCGGATTCCTTCGGCTGCTGCCGCTCACGCTTTTCTTCGATGTCCATGAGCCCCTGCCCTGTCCGAGCCGTGCACCTTGACGCCCCAACGGTAGCGCTCTTCGCCGCGGGGATACTGGGACCGTGTACGCCGAACGTCGTTCCCGCCTGGCACCGCTGACCGTCTGGACCCGCACGGTCGAGGTCGCCGGATCCGAACGGGTGCTGCCGGACGGCTGCATGGACCTGATCTGGTCCGGCGAGCAACTGATCGTGGCCGGCCCCGACACCCTCGCGCACGCGGTCGAGAACACGCCGGGGGCCCGCTACGCGGCGGTGCGCTGCGTGCCCGGGATCGGGCCCGCGCTGTTCGGGCTGCCGGCCGACACGCTGCGCGATCGACGGGTCCCGCTGGCCGATGTGTGGGGCGAGCGCGCGGTGCGGGTGCTGACCGAACGCATCGCCGGCGCCGCCGATCCGGCCGCCTTCCTCGAACGGCTGGCCGCCGAGCGGCTGCGCGACCACGACGCCGACGCGGCCCGCTTCGCCGACGCGGTGGTCGGCGAGCTGCGGGCCGGCGCCGACATCGCCGCGATCGCCGCCGAGGTCAATCTGAGCGAGCGCCAACTCCACCGGCGCTCGCTCACCGCGTTCGGCTACGGGCCCAAGACGCTGGGCCGGGTGCTGCGCCTGGACCGCGCGCTGGACCTGGCCCGCGGCGGGCTGCCGGCCGCCCGGGTCGCCGCGGACGCCGGCTACGCGGACCAGGCCCACTTCGCCCGCGACGTCAAGGCCCTGGCCGGCGTCCCGCTGCGCACCCTGCTGTCGGGCTGACGCGCTACGGAGCCTGCTTCGGCAGCGGCGCGAGCAGGTCCACGGCGTTCCCGTCCGGGTCGTGCAGGACCGCGTACCGCTGCTCCCAGAACGCGTCCCACGGCGCCAGATATCCGGTGTGCCCGGCCGCGACCAGCTCGCCGTAGACCCGGTCCACGTCGGCCGGATCGGTGAACGCGAAGGCCAGCGAGGCCCGGTGGTCGCCGGTCGGCGCGGTCCACCCGGGGGCGAACGAGCGGACCGTCTCGACCGTGTCCAGCACCAACAGCGGCCCGTCGGGCAACGACACCTCGACATGCGGGAGCGCGTCGTGCTCGGCGGGGATGTCCAGGCCGAGCGCCCGGTAGAACGCGAGCGACGCGGCCATGTCGGCGACCACGAGCCCGATGAAGTGGAAACGAAACGCACGAGAAGTCATACCCGCACGCTAGCCGGCCCCGTGGTCGCGTTCTTGAACGAATCGGACGTGTCCGCCGGCGTGTCGGGCCGGCCGCACGCGCCGGACGGGTGCCCGGCGTCGCTCAGCCGCGCTCTCGGCGGGCCGCCGTCAGGGCGAGCAACGTGGTCGCCGCGGCCAGGGCACCGCCGAACCACAACACCGCCGACGTGGCCACGGCGTCCACCGTGATGCTGCCGAGCAACGAGCCGAGCGCGATCGCGACCTGGAACCCGGTGACGAACACCGCGGACGCCGCCTCGGGCGCGTCCGGGGCCGACCGCGACATCCACGCCTGCAGGCCCACCGGTACCGCGCCGTAGGCGAGGCCCCAGACGAGCATCGCCGTCACGGTGCCCGGCGTCCGGGGCCCGGACAGCGCGAGCAGCACCATCGAGCAGGCGAGCAGCCCGGCCGCGACCGCGAGCGTGCCGTACGCGGCGCGCCCGATGTACGCGCCGGCCACGAAGTTGCCCAGCACACCCGCCACGCCGTAGCCGAACAGCAGCCCGCCGATCGGTCCCGGCCCCAGGTCGCCGACCTGCTCCAGGATCGGCCGGATGTAGGTGTAGGCGCCGAAGTGGCCGGCGATCACCAGGACCAGTCCGGCGGTGCCGATGAGTACGGTGCGTCGACCCAACAGCGCGCCCAGCTCGCGTGGTCGCACGGCCCGCTCGGCGGGCAGCGGTGGCAACAACACGAGCAGGACGATCAGGACGAGGGCGGCGAGCCCCGCCATCACCGCGAACGCGACACGCCACCCGGCCCATTCGCCGATCATCGTGCCGATCGGCACCGCGATCACCGAGGCCATCGAGACCCCGCCGAAGATCACCGCGGCGGCCCGGCCGACCGATCGGGCGGGCACCAGGCGCACCGGCAGGCTCGCGCCGATCGCCCAGAAGCCGCCGATGGCGGCGCCCACGAGCAGGCGGGCCACCAGCAGGGTGGCGAAGTTCGGCGCCAACGCACTGATCGTGTTGGCGGCGAGCAGCACGAGCATCATCGCCGCCAGGACGATCCGCCGGTCCACCCGACCGGCGGCGACCAGTACGAGCGGCGCGGCGAGGCCGGCCACCACCGCGGCCGGCGTCATGGCCAGGCCGGTGGTGCCCTCGGATACGTGCAGGCCCTGCGAGATCGGGGTGAGCAGGCCGACCGGGAGCATCTCGGTGCCGACCACGGTGAAGGTGCCTGCGGCGATGGTCGTGACGGCGAGCCAGGAGCGGGCGCCGGCGGTCTCGGGAGCGGAAGCGGGCTCGTCGTGGGGTCCGGGGTCGGGGGCGGACGCAGCGGTGGAGGCGGTGTCGACGACTGGGTTGGGCATGCCGCTCAGCCTGGCCGGCGCACCGGGCCCCCGACAACGGCCAAGATCGCATGCGAGCACAAGCCTCGCTTATGCTCGCAGGTCGAAGTCCGGTGCCCGGCCGAGCACGCACCCCGTGTGGGCGGCTTCGGGGGTGCCCGAGGGGGAGGAGAGTGCGGATGAGCGTGGAGTTCCGCGAGTTGGAGTGCTTCGTCGTACTGAGCGAGGAACTGCATTTCACCCGTACCGCCGCGCGGCTCTACACGTCGCAGGCCCGGGTCAGTCAACTGTTGCGGCAACTGGAGGAGCGGATCGGCACCCGGCTGTTCGAGCGCAACAGCCGCCGGGTCCGGCTCACTTCGCAGGGCGAGCTGTTCCTGGCCGAGGTGCGGCCCGCGTACGGCGCGATGGTCGACGCGGTCGACCGGGCCCGGGCCCGCGCCCGCGGCATCGAGGGAGTGTTGCGGATCGGCTTCGTCGGCACGCCCTACGGCACCCTGCTGGACCTGGTCGGCGACTTCCGGGCCGGTCATCCCCAGGCGCGCGCCGACCTGGTCGAGACCCCGCTGTCGGATCCGTTCGGCCCGCTGTTGCGCGGCGAGATCGACGCGGCGTTCGTGACCCTGCCGGTGGTCGACCCGGCGCTGCGCACCGGCCCGGTGATCGCCGTCGACCCGCTCGTGCTCGGGGTCTCCACCCGCCACCCGCTCGCGGCGCGGGACCTGGTGGACGCCGAGGAGTTGGCCGAGTGCCTGTTCGTGGACATCGCCGGCCCCGCGCCCGCGCGTTGGCGCGAGCTCCAGTCGCCGACGGCCACGCCGGGTGGCCGGGAGATCACCCACGGACCGGGTGCCGGCACCCTTCAGGAGGCGTTGTCGTTGATCGCCGCCGACCTGGGGGTACTGCTGTTCTGCGCGCAGTTCGCCGGTTACAACGGGCGACCCGACGTGGCGTTCGTACCGGTCACCGGCCTGCCCGAGTCGGCCGTCACGCTCGCCTGGCGCGCCGGGCAGGAGACGAATCTGCTGCGCTCCTTCGTCGCCGCGTCGACCCGGCTGTCGACGCGGGCCGCCTGAACCGGTCGCGACCGGGTCGACTCGGCGGCGCCGGAACATGACGATCCATCGACAAAACGACGTCGTCGACGGGATCGAGTCGGGTCGGCCCCGCCCCCGGGCCGCAGTGCCGCCCCGGGGGCATACCGTGAGGTCGTCAACCCGTCTCGGACCGAAGGACCTGGTCATGCCGCTGCTCACGATCAAGTCTGAAGGTGAGGTCGAGATCGAGGTCCGTCGCTCACGCTTCCTGTGCGCCGTCGCGCGCGTGGGCGACGACGCCGCGGCGCAGGCGTTCCTGGCCCGCCGCCGGGCGCTGCATCCGTCCGCGCGGCACAACTGCTCGGCCTGGATCGCGGGCGGTCAGGAAAAGGGCTACGACGACGGCGAACCGTCCGGCACGGCCGGTGCGCCGATGCTCCAGGTACTCCGCCGCCGCGAACTCACCGAGACGGTCGCGGTGGTGACCCGCTACTTCGGTGGCATCATGCTCGGCGCCGGCGGCCTGATCAGGGCGTACGGCTCGGCGGTCACCGAGGCGGTGGACACCGTGGGAGTGGTCGAACTGCGGCCGATGCTGGTGCTGACCGTCGACGTCGACCACACCCACGCCGGCCGGCTGGAGAACGACCTGCGCGGGCTCGGCCACCAGGTCCGCGACATCCGCTACGGCGCCGAGGTGGCGATCGACGTGTGTGTGCCGGAGCCGGACCGGGAGCGTTTCACCGCCCGACTGACCGACCTGACCGGCGGCCGGGCGAGCGCCCGGGAGACGGGGCGCACTTTTGTCGAGGTGGACGCTCCCCGAAACACTTCCTGACGTACTTCTTGCGCCGGTGCGCCCCAAAGCCGGTTGAAACGCTTCCCAGGTCGGAACACCAAGGGGTGTATGGGTGCTCGCGCGGGGGCTGCGGGAAATGAGGAAGTGATGACGGCTGGATACGACGAGAAGTCGGCGACCGACCAGGCGGAGGTCGTCCGGGTGGTGCGCGAGCGGGTGATCAAGGCTCGTGCGGTGTTGTCCGAGGCCAGTGCCGCGCATGATACGAACGCACTGTCGCCCGCGCTGGACGAACTGGAAGACGCGCTGCACGCCGCCCGCGAATACGGCGTGACGGTCCCACCACCGGCGGACGGCGCCTGACCCGCGCGCCGGGTCGGCTCAGGGGTTCTCGTGCAACCCCGCGTCGGCCGGCCCGACGACGAAGCGGGTGAAACGTACGCGCAGACCCGCGCGTTCCGGCGAGCAACAGAACGGCCCGGCGAACGCATCCGCGTCCCGGGCCAACGGCGCCAGTCGGATGGTGCGCCACGGGTCGTCCTCGGCACGCGCCCGAATGGTGAGCGCGTCGCCGGCTCGGCTGACCCGGACGGTGACCGACCGGCCCGCCCACTCGGGCACCGGCGCGATCGACCAGTCGGACATCTCCCGGGTGACCACGGCGCCCACGTGCAACGCGCCGTCGGTGACCTCGACGCCGGCCTTGACCCAGGTCCGCTCGTCCACGCGGACGAACAGGCCGGCCTGGTCGTAGAGCGTGTCGAAGTCGCCGTCGAAGGTCACCTCCACCGAGGTGTCCGGGGCGAGTTCGGTCAGCAGCGCGCTGCCGGTGTCCCGGGTGAAGCCGTACGAGGTCTGTCGCCAGAAGTCGGCGCCGGCGTGCGGCGTCACCACGAGCGCGGCGCCGACCCGTCGGGCCGCGGCGGGCGGGTTGAGCCAGTGTGCGTCGTCCCAGTCCACATCCTCGGTGCTCATCCACCGAGCGTAGTGCGGGCCGCCGAGACGACGGCGGCGGACTCGGAGCGTTCGGGCCCGGAACGCTCCTCGCCGCCGACATCGCCTCGGTGGCCCGACGGACGGTCGGATCGGCCCGAGTCGGATCGACCCCGCGTCAGATCGACCTGTGCATGCCACCGTCGACGATGTAGTCGACACCCATGATGTTCGCGGCCCGCTCCGAGGCCAGGAACAGCACCACGTCGGCGACCTCCTGCGGTTCGGAGACGCGGCCGGTGAGCACCCCCATCGCCTGCGGCAACACCTCGTCCATGAACACCTGCGCGGTGGTCCCGGCGGACGCGGCCATCAGGTCCGCGAACTGCCCCGGGTCGGTCCACAGCGGGGTGCGCACCGGACCGGGCGAGACGGTGTTGACCCGCACGCCCTGCGGGCCGAACTGCTCGGCCAGCGACTTCGAGTACGAGCTGAGCGCGGCCTTGGAGGCCGAGTAGTGCACCAGCGACGCGGACGGCAGGTGACTGTTCAGCGAGCTGATGGTGACCACCGCGCCGCCGCCCCGGGCCAGGATGGCCGGCATCGCGGCCGTGGTCGCGCGCACCGCGCTGAACAGGTTGATGTCGAAGATCCGCCGCCACTCGGCGTCTTCGACCTCGATGATCGAGGGGGTCGGCGCGCCGGTGCCGACGTTGTTGACCAGTACGTCCAGCCCGCCGTGCGCGTCGACGGCGACCTGGACCAACTCGGCCGGACCGTCCGGGCGAGTCAGGTCCACGGCCACCGGGAGTACGTCGAACTCCTCGCGCAGCGCCGCCAGTTCGGGGGTGACGGTGCGGCTGCCGGCGACCACTCGGGCGCCCTCCTCGGCGAAGCCGCGCACGATCGCCAGGCCGATGCCCTTGCTGCCACCGGTGACCACGACGACCTTGTTCTTCAGGTTCAAGTTCATGGCTCAATCATTGCTTCGCGGAAAACTCATTGCTGGCGGAAAACCGCCGTCGCGTTCCGGGAGGCAAGCGCGAGCGGGGGCACGTGCCGAGGGTGCGTGGGAGGGCCGACGAGTCGGCCGGTACGTGGCGTCCCACCGCATCAGCCGGGTCGGCTCGCGGTGAATGCCGCGTCGAGCAGGGCGCCGGTCTCGGCGATCGCGGTGGACAGTGTCGAGGGGGTCAGCCGGGAGACGATCTCGTCGACGCCGCGCAGGCCCGCCCGATCCACCAGCGTCTTCTCGTTGGTCACCCACTCGCCGCGGCCGGCCGACACCGCGTGTGCCGCCTCGCAGGTCGCGCGGCCGATCGCGCCCGCCACGTCGGTGAGACGGCCCCGGTCGGCATGCGCCCGGTCCGCGTAGTCCAGGGTCAGCCGCGCGTCGTCGCTCCACCGGGTGTGCCCGGCCCGGCGCAGCGCCTGCGGGTAGGAGGGGCGCGGCAGTTCGCCGAACAGCACCCGGTTGACCGCGAGTTCGGCCACCACCAGGTAGGTGGGCACGCCGGCCAGGTGGAACAGCAGCCGTTCGACCTCGAACCGGCCCTCCCGCGCATCGGCCAACCGCCGCTGCACGTCCGCGAGTTCGCGGTAGTGCAGGTCGACCGCCCGGTCCTGGACGGTCAACCAGGCGCCGCCGTTGAAGACCCCGCCGCCCCACGCGCCGAACTCGGAGACCTCGCCCGGCCAGCCCAGGCCGCGGACCGCGTCCGGGGTGAACCCGTCCCGGTAGTAGACCGAGAAGTCCCAGTCGCTGTCCGGGCGATGGGTGCCCTGGGCGCGCGATCCGCCGAGTGCGACGGCCGCGACGCCGGGCAGCGCGGCCAGTCGTTCCGTGACGTGGGTGGTGAAGGATGCGTCACTGGTCATGATCGCAGGCTATCTCGCCCCCGGACCGGATCGGCGCAGCCCCACGGGGGCCGGCCGCCGCCGATCGGGCCCGGGGGCCGCGTCGGTCAGGGACGCAGGTAGCCGCGGGCGACCGCCTCGTCGATCAGTTCCAGCGTGTAGGTCCACAACGACGGCGAGCCGTCCGCGATCGTGCTGCCCTGCTTGGCCAGCACCTCCGTGCGGGTGAGGTCGTACTCGCGCCAGGTGCCGCCCTCGGTGTGGAAGTTGAGCAGGCACGGTTGGAACCGGTCGACCGCCTTGGCGAAGCGGGCGTCCGGGGTTTCGCGGGCCTCGAATTCCTCCCACAGCGCCTGTAGTTGCTTGCCCTGCTCGGCGGGCAGCAGGCCGAAGATCCGGGCCGCGCCCCGCTGCTCGCGCTCGGCCTGGTCCGCCTCGGCGACCGTGTCGTAGTAGAAGGTGTCGCCCGCGTCGATCTCGACCAGGTCGTGGATGAGCAACATCCGGGTCACCCGCGCGACGTCCACCTCGGTCGCGGCGTGCTCGGCCAGGGTGCCCGCGAGCATGGCCAGGTGCCACGAGTGCTCCGCGGTGTTCTCGCGTCGCGACGCGTCCGCGATCAGGTTGCGCCGGACCACGCCCTTGAGCCGGTCGATCTCCAGGACGAAGCCGATCTGCGCGGCCAGGTGCGCGTCGGTGGGCGGGAACAGCGGGACACCGGACAAGGCGACTCCTCGGTCGAACGATCGGGCGGCGTCCGGATCGTCGCACCCCCACCCGCCCGGGCGGCGGCCGGCAGTCGACCGCCGCCGGCGCGCGGCGCGGCGAAGATCGCGGACACCTCCACGATATGCAATGCGCTTGGGCCGACCCGGCCCCGGTGGGGTCGAGCCGACACCCGAGCCCGCGGAGCTAACGCAACTTGGTCAGCAGGGCGGGGAGGTCGGCCAACGCGCCCTCGACGATCGCGGTCGCCATCGGCGCGAACGCGGCGATGTCGGTGCCGGCCCAGTCGATCGGGCCCTGCGGCGGCTCCGGGTCGTACTCGATGCCCAATTGGATCGAGCGGGCCACGTCGGCGCCCGCGATCCGCTCGACCACGTGCAGCGCCATGTCGATGCCGGCGGACACGCCGGCGGCGGTGATCACGTCGCCGTCCTCGACCCAGCGCTCGGCGACCGGTTCGGCACCGAAGGCGGTCAGCCGGTCCCGGAACAACCAGTGGCTGGTGGCCCGGCGGCCGGCCAGCAGTCCCGCCTCGCCGAGGATCAGCGAACCCGTGCACACCGAGGTGGTCCAGGTCGCGGCGGCGGACGCGGTCCGCACGTAGTCGAGCAGCGCGGTGTCGGCGAGCGCGCGCAGGGTCGCCTGCTCGCCTCCGGGCACGCACAGCAGGTAGGGCGCGGGCACCTCGGCGAAGGTGCGGTCGGCGGCCACCCGCAACGGGGCATCGGTGGGCATCGGGTCGGTGTGCGCGCCGACCACGCTCACCTCGTAGTCGGTGCCGAACCGGCTCAGGCTGGTGAACACCTCCAGCGGACCGACCAGGTCCAGCAGGGTCAGGCCCGGATACAGCAGGAAGGCGATGGTCTTGGGCGCGGGAGCGGCGGTGTCGTGCTCGGCGAATGAGGTCATGGGCCGACCCTCGCGCGTGCGCGCCGGGGGCACGAGGACGATGTCCGGATCCTTGTGATCCCGGTCCTTCGGACACTAGGTTTTCGGGTCATGGACCTCCGCCCGGACGCGCGCCGGATGATCGTGGTCGGCTACCCGGACTCCGCGCTGCTGGACATCGCGTGTGTCACCGAGACGTTGGCCACCGCCAACACGCTCGGCGCCGACCCGCCGTACGACATCCGGCTGGCCGGTCTCGGCGGCCGGCCGCTGCCGTGCTCCGGCGGCTTCGAGCTGACCCCGCACGTTCCGCTGGAGCATGTGGTGGGCCCGGTGGACACGCTGCTGATCTGTGGTGGACAGGGCCATGAGCGGGCCGCCCGGGACGAGCGCTTCGTCGGCCATGTGCGGCGCGCGGCCGGGCCGGCGCGCCGGGTGGCATCGGTGTGCACGGGTGCCTCGGTACTGGCCGCGACCGGGCTGCTGGACGGCCGACGGGCCACCACGCACTGGGCGTACGCCCGGCAACTGGCCGCCGACCGGCCCGCCGTCACGGTGGACGCGGCCCCGCTGTTCATTCGGGACGGCCGGATCTCCACGTCGGCCGGGGTGACCGCGGCGCTCGACCTGACGTTGTCCTTCGTCGAGGAGGATCACGGCCCGGAACTGGCCCGGCACACCGCGCGCGGCCTGGTCACCTATCTGCAACGGCCGGGCAATCAGGCCCAGGTGTCCATGTTCGTGGCCGCGCCGGCCCCCGAACATCCGCTGGTGCGGCGGGCGATGGCCTACGTGACGGGCAACTTGGAGGCCGACCTGAGCACTGCCGCACTGGCCCGCGAGGTGGGCGTCGGGGCCCGGCACCTGTCCCGGCTCTTCCGGCTCGAACCGGGCACCTCGCCGGCGCGCCATGTGCGGGTGACCCGGACCGAGGCCGCGGCCCGGCTGCTGGTGTCCACCCGACTGCCGCTGAGCGCGATCGCGCGCCGGTGCGGTTTCGGCACGACCGAGACGCTGCGGTCGGCCTTCGCCGAGTTGTACGCGTGCTCGCCGTCGGCCTATCGGCGATCCGCGGGCGCCGCGGTCGGGCCGTCGGCATCGGCCGCCGCCGCGCCCTCGGGCACGATGTAGTCGCGGATCAGGCGTTCGGCGTCGCGTACCAGCGGACGGAAGACCTTGTATCGCGACAGCGTGATCACCCGCTCCACCATCGGCGTGGTGCGGGCGACGAACGCGCGCGACTTGGCGCAATCGGGCGAGCGGTCGTAGACCCAGAAGAGCACGATGCCCATCAGGTGCAGCCACAACAACTCGGGCAACAACTCGGCGAGTTCGTCGTCGATCCGGAGCGAGGAGCCGCGCAGCACCTCGGCGAACAACGTGGTGACCTGGGCGCGGATCGGATAGGACTCGGCGGAGAACGGGCTGAGCGGGCTCTCCGGGTCCGCGGCGTTGCGGAAGAACTGCACCGCGAACGCGTGATAGGGCTCGGCGACGTCCAACCACGCGGAGAGCACCACCTGGAGCCGCTCGCCGAAGTCGCGGACACCGCGCAGGTCCTGCCGGCACCGGTCGACGTGCTCGTGGGTGACCTGATCGTAGAAACCGTGGATGAGGTGTTCTTTGGAGCCGAAGTAGTAGTAGGCGTTGCCGACCGAGACGCCGGACTCCTGGGCGATGGCCCGCATGGTGGTCTTGTCGTAGCCGCGCTCGCGGAACAGCCGCAGCGCGGTCTCCAGGATCAGAGACCGCGTCTGCTCGCTCTTGCCGGGGCGACCACCCCGGTCCGGCGGGTCGCCCTTGCCGGCCGGGGTCGATGCGTCGGTGTCTTCCACGTGCTCCACGACAGGCAAGGTTAGTGCGCGATCTCGCACCGGTCGTCACACGCGACCACCGTCCAGGGTTCCCGGTAGGGGTCGGCGTAGGGATAGGGCGGCAGGGGTTCGCGGCGGCTGACCGCCCGGATCCGGGCCGCGGCCAGTACAGCGGCGCGGGCCATCGGCATGCCCACGGGGGTGGCGAGCCGGCGGGACAGGCCGCGATAGGCGCGCAGTGCCCACAACACGGTGATCCACGCGGCGGCGCCCGACCACACCTCGCCGCCACCGCCCACGACGGTCAGTTCGCGCACGGTCGCGGGGTGGTCGAGTTCGGGGAAACGGTTGTGTGCCCGGGGCGAGTCGGCCGGGAGCAGATCGACGGCGACCAGGGTCTGTTGCCGGGCGATCCAGTCGCTGAGCGCGGTGCACAGCGGGCAGCCGGCGTCGTAGAGGACGGTGAGTCGGCGGATCGGGGCGGGCGGCTCGGGGTCGGACACGCCGTGCCGGGCCGTCCCCTCCGATCGGCCCGGCACGGTGTTCACGGGTTCGGCGATCATCGGGATCAGACCCCGGGCGCCGGGCGGGTCGTGCTCTGCGGGACCACCGGCGGCATCAGGTCGCGGCCGGAGATCTTGTGCGCGCGGGGCGCCCCGCCGGTGCCGCTGCGGTACGCCTCGTCGTCGAGACCGCGCTGCCGGATCCGGTTCAGCACGTAGACGTTGAGCAGGTGCAACACGCCCAGGACCAGCAGTACGGTGCCCAGCTTGACGGACAGTGCCTCGACCGATTCGCGGGCGTTCTCGACGGCGTCGCCGACCTTGAGGTAGAGCGCGACGAAGCCGAGGTTGACGAGGTAGAAGCCGACCACCAGGAGGTGGTTGACGGCGGCGGCGAGTTCCTCCCGGCCGTGCAGGACGTCCCGGAGGAAGATCTGCCCGCTGCGGCTGAGGGTGCGGGCCACCCAGATGGTGAGCCCGATGCTGACGAGCAGATAGATGGCGTACGTGACGACGGTCATATCCATGACCCGGCTCCTTTTTGAACGTGTTCAAACCGGCCGACGAGCGTGACTGTAGACCTGTTTTTGAACACGTTCAAGTCGCTGAGGGGTCGGTGTCGGAGACCCGGCCGAAAACGGCGAAACCCGCCGATCACACCGCAAATGCGGGCTGATCGGCGGGAGTCGGTGGAGCGTGATCGGTCGTGACGGGCCCGTCGCGACCTCGGTCGCCGGATCGGCGCGGCATCGGGGCCGGGTCAGCGGGCCGCGGCCGGGTCGGCGACGGTGGGCCGGTCGCCGTCGCGGTGGGCGCGCCGGACGTCCTCGATCCAGGCGCGGCTGAACATCGCGGACAACACCGCGACGCCGCCCCGGTGGATCCGGACCTCGCCGTGATCGATGTGACCGACCAGGCGGATCGTCCGACCCTTGGCGGCGGTGGGCCGGCCGGCGTCCTTGACCCGACCGCGGCCGGTCCAGCGCAGCCCGTCCTGCTCGACGACCGCGTCGTCGGCGACCAGCAGCTTGAGCATCGCGTGGTCCAGGTCGACCCGAATCTCGATGTCGCCCGCGTCGATCCGCGGCGAGCGCAGGTCCAGCACGGTGGCGGCGCGGCGCTCGCGGACCTCGAACGAGGTTCCGGTCGTCCAGTTGCCCAGGTGCTTGGTGGTGGTGTGGTCGGCGTGGATGCGAATCGGGGTGGTGGTCATGGCGGTTCCTCTCGGACGGTGACGCCTCGGCCGACGGCGGGGCCGGATTTCCCCGCTCGCTGCCGATGCATGAATAGTGGCATGGCGACTAGTGTTTCGGCAACTAGTATCGCTGGAGTTAGTTTCCGGGCATCCAGTACGCTGAGGCACATGACGACGACCTTCCGCAGATCACCGCTGGCCCTGGCGCTGTTGGGGTTGCTCTACCGCGAGCCGATGCACCCGTACGCGATCCAGCAGCGGATCAAGCAGTGGGGCAAGGACAAGGTCGTCAACGTGGGCCAGCGCGCGTCGCTGTACAAGACGATCAATCGGCTGCGCGAGGCCGACCTGGTCGCGGTGCGCGAGACCGAACGCGATCAGCAGTACCCGGAGCGCACCGTCTACGAGATCACCGAGGCGGGTCGGATCGCGTGCCACACCTGGATGGCCGAGATGCTCGACACCCCGCGCAACGAGTTCCCCGAGTTCCCCGCCGCGCTGTCCTTCCTGGCCCTGCTCACCCCGGAGACCACGCGCGCGCTGCTCACCCGGCGTCGGGACCGGCTCGTCGCCGATCTGGCGGCGCTCGACGCGGACGCGACGAACGCGGCCGGGTTCGCCCTGCCGCGGGTGCTGACCCTGGAGGACGAATACCTGCGTGCGGTCACCGGGGCGGAACTGGCCTGGGTGCAGGCGGTGTTGGTCGACCTGGCCGAGGGTCGGCTGAGCTGGAGCCAGGATTCGCTCGCGGCGTTCGCGGAGCCGGTGGCGCAGTAGAGCCCGAACGCGCCGACGCGGCCCGCACCGACTCGGGCGGGTCGCCGCCCCGCCGGCCGTTCTCGCGCGGCCGACGCGCCGCGTCCGGGGCGGGCCGGTTCGGTCGGGTGGCGGCCGTATCATCCACATGATCGACGACTCGGTGACCGCGCTCGGCCCGGGCGCGCCGGGTGGCGACGACCCCGGGAGCGACCTTGTCCGACGCGCTGGAGTACCACGCCCTGCACATCGCAGTGGAGACCGAGAGCGAGGGCCGCGCGATCCTCGACGAACTCGCCCGGGATCCGGGCCGGTTCGGCGAGATCGCCCGGAAACGGTCCAAGGACCCGCTGTCCGCGGCGCACGGCGGCGATCTCGGCTGGGGGCAGGAGGACGACTACGCGGAGGCGTTCGCCGAGGCGTTGGTCAAGCTGCGCCCGGGCCAGTTCAGCGACCTCGTCGCGTCCCAGTACGGCTTCCACATCATCAAGCTCGCGAACACCCGTCCGGCCCGCTTCGTCGACGAGGACTGACGGGCGGGCGGACCGGCCGCGGTCCGTCGGGGCCGTTCGGTGCGGGTCCGCGTCGGCGGCGGATGGTGCCGGAGCGAACGGGAATGCATCCGCAGGGCGACCGCGCGCGTGCAGGGAGTAGAGCCGTCGGCTCCGCCGGGAGCCCCCGTCGCACGGCCGTCCGATCGAAAGGGATCGCGAGATGATTCGTACTCGGCAGACGCAGGACACCTGCGGACGCACGTCGGTGAAGATGTTCGCGGCGGCGACCGTCGCGCTCGCCACCATCGGTGTCTGCGCGGCACCCGCCTCGGCCGTGCGTTTCGGCACCGACGCGCCCGCCGGCGCCGCGCCGTACGCCGTGGCCCTGTTCACCGCGGACGGCCAGCAGCTTTGCGGCGGAACGCTGGTGGCCCCGAAGAAGGTGCTCACCGCGGCGCACTGCGTGAGCGGCCTGGACGACCCGACCGCGATCACCGTGGTCGCCGGGCGGCTGGACCTGGCGGGTACGGGCGGACAGACCCGCGCGGTCACCAAGAGCAGGGTGCACCCGAAGTTCGAGCAGGGCACGCTCACCTACGACGCCGCCGTGCTGGACCTGGACCGACCGCTGAAGCAGCAGCCGTTGCCGATCGCCGGCGCCAAGGACGACGCGCTCTACCGGGTCGGCAACGAGGCGAAGGTCTACGGGTGGGGCAAGACGGACGGCGGGGTGTCGACCACGCGGCTCAAGCAGACCACCCTGGTGCTCGCACCGCTTGCCGAGTGCGCGCCCTACACGTTCCCCACGGACAGCCCGGCCACCCGGGTGTGCGGCCAGGCGCCGGCGAACAACCCCGGCAGCAGCATCTGCCGCGGCGACTCGGGCGGGCCGCTGGTGGAGAAGGGCAAGCTGATCGGGATCGTGTCCACCGGCAACAAGTACTGCACGGGCGAGCAGCCCGAGTCGGTGTTCACCCGGGCGAGCGCGGTGACCAAGGGCCTCGGCCTCTGAGCCGTCCGCAGCGGCGGGGCGGCGCGTGAGCGGTTGCGGGCCGGCCGATTCGTAGCCCGCCGGACCCGGCTCGCGTGCCCGAACAAGTGCATCGATCAGGTCGAGGGCGCGTCGCCGACAGGGCCGCGCGCCCTCTTCGATGGGGCCTCCCGCCCTCGTCGATCGGAGCGTCCCGACCCCGTCGAGCCCGCTATACACACCAGGTATACCTGGTGTGTATAGTCCTCCGCATGTCAATCGGACACACCCTGCTCGGACTCCTGGAGTCCGGGCCCTGCCACGGCTACGACCTCAAACGCAGCTTCGACGAACGCTTCGGCCGGGATCGTTCGCTCGCCTACGGCCAGGTCTACTCGACCATGTCGCGGCTGCTGAAGAACGGGCTCGTGGAGATAGACGGCCTCGAAACCAGCGGCGGGCCCGAGCGCAAGCGCTACTCGATCACCGACGCCGGCGTCACCGACGTCGAGCAGTGGCTCGGCCAACCCGAGAAGCCCGAGCCCTACCTCCAGTCGACGCTCTACACCAAGGTCGTGCTCGCGCTGCTCACCGGCCGGGACGCCAACGAGATCCTCGACACCCAACGCGCCGAACATCTGCGGATGATGCGCGACCTCACCCGGCGCAAGCTCGACGGCGATCTCAGCGACCGATTGATCTGCGACCACGCGCTGTTCCACCTCGAAGCCGACCTGCGCTGGCTGGAACTGACCACCGCCCGCCTCGGCGAACTCACCCAGGAGCTCCGCAAGTGACCGACGCCCTGCTCAGCGGCCACGAGCTGCACAAGACGTATGGTGCGACGCCCGCACTGGCCGGTGCCGAGTTCACCATCGGCGCGGGCGAGATCGTCGCCATCATGGGTCCGTCCGGATCGGGCAAGTCCACCCTGCTGCACTGTCTGGCCGGCATCGTCCGCCCCGACTCCGGCACCATCCGCTACGACGGCGGCGACTTGACCGCCATGTCGGACGCCCGGCGCAGCGCACTGCGCCGGAGCGACTTCGGCTTCGTCTTCCAGTTCGGCCAGTTGGTACCCGAGCTGACCTGCCTGGAGAACGTCGCGCTGCCGCTGCGGCTGAACGCGGTCAAGCGCCGGGAGGCCGAGTCGAAGGCGCGGGAGTGGATGGAGCGCCTGGAGGTCGCCGACCTCGCGGGCCAACGACCCGGGGAGATCTCCGGCGGCCAGGGCCAGCGCATCGCGGTGGCCCGAGCCCTGGTGATCCGCCCCCGCGTGGTCTTCGCCGACGAGCCCACCGGTGCGCTGGACTCGCTGAACGGGGAACGGGTGATGAAGCTGCTGATCGAGGCCGCCCGCACCACCAAGGCCGCGGTCGTGCTGGTCACCCACGAGGCCCGGATCGCCGCCTACTCCGACCGGGAGATCGTCGTCCGCGACGGCCGGTCACGGGACATGGCGCGTGCCGCGTGAACGTGTTCCGCGATCTGAGGATGGGCGCCGGCTTCGCGGTCACCGGCGGCCGGGAGGGTTGGACCCGAACGCTGCTGACCGCGATCGGGGTCGGCCTCGGCGTGGCGCTGCTGCTGTTGACCACCGCGATCCCCGGGGCGCTGGGCGCGCGGGACGACCGCGGGCGTGGTCGGGACGAGTTGTCGGGGCGGGCGCAGCAGGCCGCCGAGAACACCCTGCTGATCGCCACGATCGACACCACCTACAAGGGCGACGACATCCGCGGCCGGGCGCTTCGCGCGGAGGGGCCCCGGGCGCCGGTCCCGCCGGGGCTCAGCCGGTTGCCCGCCCCGGGCGAGATGATGGTCTCGCCCGCCCTGGCCGACCTGCTGGCCTCGAAGCGGGGCGCGCTGCTCAAGGAGCGCCTGCCCTACCGTACGGCCGGAAAAATCGCCGACCGGGGCCTGATCGGTCCGGACGACCTGACCTTCTACCTCGGCAGCGACGCCCTCACCGGGGACTCGAACACGGCGGTCCGGGTCACCGCGTTCGGCAATGATTTCCCCGCGGAAAAGCTGGATCCCCGGCTGCTCCTGCTCGTCGTGGTGATGTTCGTGGTGCTGCTGATGCCGGTTGCGGTGCTGATCGCCACGGCCGTGCGGTTCGGCGGCGACCGGCGCGACCGGCGGCTCGCGGCGCTGCGGCTGGTCGGTGCGGATGCCCGGACCACCCGATGGATCGCGGCCGGCGAGGCGCTCGCGGGATCGTTGTTCGGGCTGGTCCTCGGGCTCGGCTTCTTCCTGATCGGTCGGCAACTGACCGGCGCGGCGGCGGCGTTCGACCTGAGCATCTTTCCCGGCGACCTGGATCCGAGTGTGCCGCTGGTCGTCCTGGTGGTGCTCGCGGTGCCTGCCGCCGCCGTCGCGGTGACGCTGTTCGCGCTGCGTTCGGTGGTGATCGAGCCGCTCGGGGTGGTGCGTACCGGTACCCCGGCCCGGCGCCGGGTGTGGTGGCGGTTGCTGCTGCCGGTCGTGGGCGTGGCCCTGCTCTTCCCGTTGATCCGTCGGGGCGCCGACGCCGGGGAGTTCAACCGGTTCCAGGTGATCGGCGGCACGGTGCTCCTGCTGTTGGGGGTCACCGCGTTGTTGCCGTGGCTGGTCGAGGCGATGGTGGCCCGACTCGGCGCGGGCCGGGTGTCGTGGCAACTCGCGGTGCGTCGGCTGCAACTGGGCAGCGGTGCGGCGGCCCGCTCGGTCAACGGGATCGCGGTCGCGGTGGCCGGTGCGATCGCTCTGCAGATGCTCTTCATGGGCATCGAGAAGGACTACGTCAGGGACACCGGCCAGGACACCGCCCGGGCGCAGATGTCGGTGTCGTCCAGCGGGTCGATCGGCAGCGACCGGGTCACCGAGATCACCGACGGGATCCGCCGGACCAAGGGGGTGCGCAGTGCCTTCGGGCACTCGGGCACCCGGATCGGCGATCGGGGCGACAACCCGGCCGAGGGGGCGACGCTGACCATCGGGACGTGCGACGCACTGCGCGAACTGGCCCGGATCGAGCGCTGCGCCGACGGTGACGCGTTCATCATCGAGGCGAGCGGGTCCTCGGACCGGGTCGTCGGCGAGATGCGGCCGACCCCCGGTCGGCAGGTGGTCATCGATCCGGCCTACGGGATGATCGAGGGGGCGGCCCCGTCGCGCACGCCGTGGCGGATTCCCGCGGCCGCGCCGACCGTGCCGGGTCGAGCCGACGCGCACGGGACGCGCTACGACGGGGTGCTGGCGACGCCGGGCGCGGTGCCCGCGGCGGCCAGGAAACTGACCTACTGGATGGACGTGCAGATCGACCCGACCGTCCCGGACGCTCGGGACCTGGTCCGCAACGCCGCCGCCCGGGTCGATCCGCTGTCCACGGTCTACGACCTGTCCCGGACCCAGGAGTCGCGGCGGTTCGCGAACGTGCGCACGGCGCTGTTCATCGGCACGGCCGTGGTGCTGCTGCTGATCGGCGCGAGTCTGCTGGTGACCATGCTGGAGCAACTGCGCGAGCGGCGGAAGTTGTTGTCGGTGCTGGTCGCGTTCGGCACCAGGCGCAGCACGCTGAGCTGGTCGGTGCTGTACCAGACGGCGGTTCCGGTCGCCCTGGGCCTGGTGCTCGCGGCGGGCACGGGCATGGGGCTGGGTGCCGCGCTGCTGGGGATGGTGGGTCGGCCGTTCACCGTGGACTGGACCGGCATGGCGTCGATGATCGGGATCGGCGCGGGGGTGGTGCTGCTGGTCACGGCGCTGAGCCTGCCGCCGCTGTGGCGGCTGATGCGCCCGGACGGGCTGCGCACGGAGTAGGCGCGGGCATCTCTCGCGAGCGAACCCGCCACCGGGCGGCCGTGCGAGCGGCCACTCGGTGGCGGGTTCGGGGCGGTGGTGTGGTGGGTGCTCAGGGTTTGCGGGCGACCGCGCCGAACTGCGGTACGACCGGCGGAAGTTCGTCGGTGGGGGAGGCGGCGCGCCAGCGTGCGCAGGAGACGATGCCCGGTTCGAGCAGCTCCAGGCCCTCGAAGAACCGCTCGAACTCGGCGCGGCTGCGCGCGGTGATCGGCGGCTTGGCGTTCTCGTTCCAAAAACGCATCGCCTCGACGTTGCCCTCGCCGCCCAGTTCGGTGGTCGGGTGGGTCACCACGAGGTGGCTGCCCGAGGGCACCGCGGCCATCAGTTTGCGGACGATGTCCACCGCCTCGTCGGTGTCCAGGATGAAGTTGAGGCTGCCCAGCAACATCACCGCGACCGGCCGCTCGAAGTCCAGCGTCGCCGCGGCGGCCCGGAGGATGGTGTCCGGGTGGTGGGCGTCGGCGTCGATGTAGTCCGTGGCGCCTTCGGGGGTGCTGGTGAGCAGGGCGCGGGCGTGCGCGAGCACCAGCGGGTCGTTGTCCACGTAGACGATCCGCGCGGCGGGGTTCACCCGTTGGGCGACCTCGTGCGTGTTGTCGGCGGTGGGCAGCCCGGTGCCGATGTCCAGGAACTGGTCCACGCCCACCTCGCCGGCCAGGAACCGCACCGCGCGGCCGAGGAAGACGCGGTCCGCCCGGGCGACTTCGCCGATCGAGGGGAACATGTCGGTGACGTGGTCGCCGACCTTGCGGTCGATCGGGTAGTTGTCCTTGCCGCCCAACCAGTGGTTCCAGACTCGGGCGTTGTGCGCCACGTCCTGGCTCGATGTCGGCGGGCCCTCGGCGGGTCGACTCTCGCTCACGGGGGTGGTTCCTTATCCCTGGACGCCGTTCGGTCGGCACGCTCCGAACGAAAGGTTGCGTCGATCGGCGCGATCGAACCGATTCCCGAACCATTGTGCCAGGCCCGTGTGGATCGGCCGGCTGCGGTGTATGGGCGTGTCGGGCCGCGATCGGTTGCCGGGTCCGCCGGTCCGCGCCGTCGGGTCCGCGCGTTTTCCGGGGGTTGTGCGCGGGCGGTCGGTTCAGAGTGTGCGGATGCGCCGGCGCGGACGCGGGAGCGTCGCGGGCGAGAAGGGTGTCGGTATTGTCGGCATTTTCGAATCCGGGCGGAGGTCGGCCTTTTGCATATGCAATTGCATGGGTGTCACTCGGGAGGGTGGATTCGACGACCGGGCCCGTCCTCTCCATGATGGGCGTGGAAATGGGGCCGTTCCGAGGCTTTGACGTTTTCCGATCGAGTCTCGTTGGCGTATGTGCGTTTGTGCCTCGGGACCTGCGGTTCCCAGTGCGTCGACCGGTCGATGTGGTCGGTCGGAGAGGACGTCCTCGACCGGTTCGGGAGCGCGGAGGCGGGCGCCGCGCATTTGCATTTCCGTGGATTCGTTGATGTCCGGGAAAGTCTGGGAGTAGCTTCCGGAACATCGAACGACCCCGGATGCCGAGCATCGCTCCGGGGTCGTCGGGAACAACGATCAAGGAATCACGGATGTTGATCGAATTATCCGCCGGAGAGTTGTCCCAGCACCCCTCGACGATTCCCGAATGCACCATTCCGTGGTTTCCCTCCGGGGAAACGACGGGGAGTGCGGAGATTGCGGATGTCCAGCTCCGGCCGAGCGCCGAGGCGCCGGTGGCGCGGTGCGTGTGCACCGCCCTACGGCGGATTCCGTGATCGCCTCGCCCGGAACCGGAAGGAGAAACAGGGAATGAACGCCCAAAGGGGCATCACCAGGTGCGCGGCGTGCGGGCGGCGCTTCGCCCAGCGCATGGCGACCGGCCGCAAGCGGCTGTACTGCGATCCGACGTGTCGACGGCGGGCGCAGCGGGCGCGCGAACGCGAACGGGGGGCGCCGGCGCCGGTCGGTCCGGACGACCCGCTCGGCCCGATCGAGCCGAGCGACCCGAGCGACCCGGCCGACCCGCAGGGCCTGGAGGCGGGCATCGTGGCGATCCTGCGCCGGGTGGCCTGCGCCCTGGAGGAGGCCGAGCGCACCCGCGAGCCGCTGCGGGTGCGCCTGGCGTACGCGGATCGGCTGAGTGGGGAGACCCGGCGCTATCGGGCGGTGGTGGGCGAGGCGCATCCGGCCGCGCGGATCCCGCCGCGCCCGCAGTGGTCCGCGCAATTGGCCGCGCGGTTGGGTGCCCGGGCGCATCCCGGCGCGGACGCCGGTCGCGACGAGGACCTGTCCAGCGCGCAATACGCGGGGGAGCGGTTGGCCGCCGCGTTGCGCGAACTGCGCCGGGTCGAGGGGATCACCGTCGCCGACCTGGCCTGGCAGGCCGGCATCAGCGAGGGGTTCCTGGATCGCATCCTGGCCGGCGAGGTGTGGGCATCGTGGCCGGTGGTGGAGACGCTGGTCGGGAAACTGGACGGCGACGCCCACGAGTTGCGGGCGTTGTGGGAGTGCTCGCGGGGCATCGATCACGGCATCCGGCGCGAACTGCGCGACCTGGTCGAGCTGCTGGCGGCGATGTTGCGCGGGTTGTGGTTGGCCGCCGGGCGACCCGCACCGGAGCTGCTCGGCGCGCCGCCGCTGACCGCCGATGCGCCGGCGCGCATCCTGGCCGGCGCACTGATCCCGGATCGGGCCGGCGCCGAGGTCCTGGCCGAACGCCTGGGGGCGCATCCGGACGTGGTGCGCAGACTGTGGACCCAGGTGCACTACGGCGTGTTGATCCGCCTCGGCGACGCCGGATTCCCGGCCGGCGGACTGGCGTTCGGCGCGCTCGGCGGGCCCGGTCCGGGAGGGCACAGCCGGGCCGGCGAGGTGGACCCGGGGGCGGCCGCCCGGCCCGGTGACGTGGATCGGGACGCGCCGGCCCGGTCCGGTGGTGCCGATGTCCCGTGATCCGGCCTCGGGGCGATCCGGCGTCGCCGGCGTCGTGGTGGTCGGGCGGTCCCGTGCTCCGCTCGACTTCGCCGCGTTCTGCCTGCTGTACCGCCCGCGTTGGGCGCAGTACGCCCGGCTGCGGGTGGGCGACCCGATCCGCGGCGAACGGGCCGTGCAGTCGGCGGTCGCCGAACTGGCCACGAACTGGCCGGACATCCTGCGGGGGCCGAAGCCGACCGCCGGGGCCTGGCGCATTCTGGGCCGCGCGGTCACCGGTTCGCCCGGGCCCGTGTCCAACCCCCTGCACGACGCGCTGCCGTGGCCGCAGGCGGACGCGGTGCTGCTGCACTATCGCCTGGGCCTGACGCTCACCGCGACCGCCGACCTGATGGGCGCCGAGCCGCCCGAGGTGGCGGCGCACCTGGTGTCGGCCGAACGCAGCCTGCCCACCGACGTGGTCAAAGCCCTCGGCCGCGGCCCCGCCGGCGAGATCGGGCCCGGGCAGTACGAGCGATGAGAGGGCGCGGGTCGCGCGTTCCCTCGCGCGCGACCCGTTTCTCCCTCCGCCGTGTCCCGGCGCACCCCGTTTCGCGCCGCGAACGGGCGGGTGCTTCCGGGACGAGTACCTGCCCCCGCGGCATCCGCGCGCCTAGCATGGCCGGTGGGCGTCGGGACGGTGGCGGCGCACCCGCGGGCGCGACATCGAGGGGGCGGCATGGGGCACGGGGAGAAACACGTTTCCGAGATCGACGTGGACACACCCAGCGCGGCCCGGATGTACGACTGGTACCTCGGCGGCACGGACAACTACCCCGCCGATCGGGCGGCCTGCGAGGAACTGCTCAAGATCGTCCCGAGCACCTGCGAACTCGCGCTCAACAACCGGGCGTTCCTGCAGCGGGTGGTCCGGGTGCTGGCCGCCGAATACGGGATCCGGCAGTTCCTGGACCACGGATCGGGTCTGCCGACCCGGGAGAACGTGCACCAGGTGGCCCAGGGTGTCGACCCGGCGACCCGGGTGGTCTACGTCGACAACGACCCCATCGTGTTGGCGCACGGCCGGATGTTGCTGGAGGAGAACGACAACACCGCGGTGATCCAGGCGGACATGACCGACACCGAAGGCATTTTCGAGCACCCCGAGGTCCGCCGGTTGATCCGCCTCGACGAGCCGGTCGCCGCGCTGTTCGTGTCGGTCCTGCATTGCCTGCCCGAGTCGGCCGAGCCCGCCGCGATGATCCGCCGGGTCGCCGAGCGGCTGCCGGCGGGCAGCTTCATGGTGATCTGCCAACTGGTCAGCGACGACCCGGCGATTCGGGACGGGGTCAGCGACTTCATGGCCGAGGCGACCGGGAACAACTGGGGTCGCGTGCGCGAACCCGCACAGGTGGACGGCTACTTCGACGGACTGACCATCCTGGAGCCGGGCCTGGTCGAGGTGTCCACCTGGCGGCCCGACTCGCATGTCACCGTGCGCCAGAAGACCGAGGAGTGGATCGAGTACGGCGGCCTGGGCCGAATTTCCTGAACCGGCGCGGCGGGACGGGTGTGCGGCCTAAGGCAGGGCCCGGGCATCGTCCGGGTCCTGGCCGGCCGCGGTGAAGCGCTGCTCGGCGTCGCGCAACATGCGTTGGCTGGACTGGCGGTCCTCGGCCACGGCCCAGAGCCGCAGCAGGATCTCCCGATAGGCGTCGATGTCCGTGCGCCTGCTCAAGTACGTGGCACTGTTGGCCTGTTCCAGGTAGATCATCTCGCTCGGGCCGCCCGAGGCGAAGCGCAGATACGTCATCGGCGACGGCGGGGTGATGCTGGCCGCCCGGTCGAAGCGCACGACCCGGATGTTGATCCGGTCCCGGGCCGACTCCGCCAGCAGGTGCCGCATCTGCTCGGCCATCACCTCCGGACCGCCGACCGGCCGCCGCAGGATGCCCTCGTCCAGCAGCGCGGTCAGGTCCGGCCGGCGCTCGTCGGCGAGCAACGCCTGTCGCTGTCGCCGCAGTTCGATCCGGCGCTCGACCTCCTCGCGATCCGCCCGGGGCAGTCCCGTCCGGACGATCGCGCGGGTGTAGGCGGGCACCTGCAACAGGCCCGGGACCACGTGCACCTCGTAGGTGTCGATCTTGGTCGCCGCGTCCTCCATGCCGATCAACCGGGCCAACCAGCCCGGCAACACGTCGCTGTAGTGGCTCCACCAGGCACGCTCCAGCGCCTTCTTCAGCAACTCCTCTATTTCGGAGAGGGACTGCTCGTCGTGCACGCCGTAGAAGCGGACCAGGTCGAAGACGTCCCGGGCCCGCGGCGGACTCTCGCCCCGCTCCAACCGACTGATCTTGGACATCGAAGCCCGGATCGCCTCGGCCGCGTCCTTGAGTCCCTTGCCGTTGTCCAGGCGCAACTTGCGCAGTGTGGCGCCCAGTACCTTCACCGCGGCGGCCGGACTGCTCTGCTGGGTCAGTGACACCACGGGTGCGATCGACGGTGCGCGGGCCGGGCGGTCGGCGGACATGCGGGCTCCAGGAATGGGATGTCGACGCCCCATTATCCCGAGTTCGGAACCCGCCTGTCCGTCGATCCGGTCGGCCCCGGTCCGGCCGAACCGCCGGGATCAGTCGATCAAGGAGTCGAACTCGCCGCTCTTGGCACCCGCCACGAACGCGGCCAACTCGGCTCGCGTATAGACCAGCGCGGGTCCCCGCGCGAACCGTGAATTGCGGACCGCGACCTCCCCGCCGGGCAGCGCGGCCAGTTCCACGCAGTTGCCCTCGGCCGTGCTCGCACTGCTCTTCACCCACGTCACGGACCCGAACGAGTCCGCCGGATCCCCGTTGCCGGCACGCATGCTCATCATTCCTTCCCGATCCCGCCCGCTCGTGGCCGCCACGGCGCGATCACGGACGCGACCGCCGTCGTGCAAAGCCACCTGCATTTGCATCATGGAACCGACGAGAAGCCTAGTCACGGGAATCCCGGAGCGAAGTCCCTCGAAAGAGTGCCCGTGCCCCCGGCGCCCACTCGCCGACGCGACCCCTCGAATCCGGTCGCCGGCGGCCGGATTCAGCCGAAATCCAGGGGTTTGCCGAAGCCCCGAGCGAAGTTGCCCGGCGTTCGACGGATGGTCACAAGATCCTTGCGCACAGTTGGCAATCGGGGCTTGTGGCAGGCCGCCACGATGGCGTAACAAGGAACCCGCTGACGGTGTGACAGAGCTGATCGGCGTGCCCCACACCGCGGTTCCGCGACCGCGGGAACCCGACCACGGGGGGCGGCGTCGTACGAACCGGATCGACCAACGCACGACCGGACCAGGACGGGACGGCGGCACCCCACGTCCCCGATCGCGACACACCGCACCGGCCCCGCGGGGGAGCCGTCGGCGGCGTTCCCGACGAGCAACGCTGTCATCTCCCCGCACAGCGCCGCGGTGCGGGCCGCGCCCGGGGGAAGGGGAACGCTTCAGTGGAACCGGAGCGGGTATCCGAACTTTCCGATCTGCTGGCGCACGCACGCGCCTCGCGAACCGGCGCCGGTGGTCGCGCCGTGATCATCCGCACCCCGTCCGGGATGTGGTGCCGCGCACTGCTCGTCGAGTTCACCGACCGGCAACGCCGGGCCGGCGCCGCGCCGATCCTGGTCTCCTGCCAGCACCGCGACGCGCACGAACCCTTCGCCGCGCTGCGCCAGTTGCTCACCGGCTTCGACGACGCGACGGACAGTCCCGGAGACGGCCGCTTCGACGAACTGCGCCGAGCCCTGCCGCACACCGTCCCCGACAACGATCGGCAACTCTTCGACGAACTCTACGAGGCACTGCTGCCCGCCGTGCGCCGCTGCCCCCGGGTGATTGTCGCCGACCACGCGCAGTGGATGGACGACGCCTCGCTGCGCTGGTTCGCCTACCTGGTCCGGCGCCTGTCCCGGCTGCCGTTGCTGGTGGTCCTGGGCGTGCGCACCGACGACGACCTCCCGGCCCGGGACGTCCTCGACGACATCGGCGCCCAGGCCGCCTGCCACGAGACCACGCTGCGTCCGCTTTCCGTGCACAGCGCCCGCGAACTCGTCCAACGGGCCTACGCCGGGCGCGTGCCCGACGACCCCTTCGTCCGGTTGTGCCACCACGTCACCGGTGGCGTGCCCGAATACCTGACCCGGCTGATCGAGGCCCAACTCCAGGCCGGGCTGCCGCCCGAACTGGGCATCACCCGTGTCGCCGGCCACGTCGACGGCAGGCCCCGGCTGACCCGGGCCGACCACATCCGCCGGATCGCCGCCCGGATCGAGGCCGCGGCGGTGACCACCCGACTGGCCCGCCAACCGGAACGGGTCCGGGCGTTGGCCCGGACCACCGCGCTCTTCGGCGACGGCGCCGACCTGGACATCGTGGCCGACCTGCTGGGCACCGGCCCGGACCGGCTGGACGGCCCGCTGGCCGAACTGGTCCGGATCGGCGCGCTGCGCCGGGCGCCGGCGGGCAGCCGGTTGATGTTCCGCACCCCCGAGTTGCGCGACGCCGTGCACGACACCATCCCGGAGGCACTGCTGCGCGATCGGCACCTGCGGGCCGCCCGCCGGCTGGGCGACTACGGCGCGCCGGTTACGCGCGTCGCCGACCACCTGTTGCGGATCGACACGCTGGACGCGGACGACCACGCCTGGGCGGGCGCGGTGCTCTACGAGGCGGGGCGCATCGCGCTGGAGACGGGGGCCACGCTGCGCTGCGCCGAGTACGCCCGGCGCGCGCTGCGCGACGACCCGGCCCCGGAACACCGCGCGCGGCTGCTCGTGTTGCTCGGCCGGGCCGAGGTGCCGACCGCACCCGAGGCCGCCGGTCGCCATCTGGAGGAGGCGCTGCGGCTGCTCACCGATCCGGTCGAGCGCGCCGAGGCGATCCTCGAACTGTGCCATGCGCAGGTGTTGCGCGAGGGCGACTGCGTCGAATCGGTGATGCGCCCGACCCACGGCGCCGCGTCCCGGCTGGGCGAACTGGCCGCACAGGACTGCCTCGACCCGGACCTGCGGTTGCGGCTACGCGCGGTGATGCACCAGGCGGCACCCGGTGGCGCCCCCTCGACCCGGGAAATCCGGTACGGCGCCCAACTCCCGGCCGAGGTCACCGGGGTCACCGCGGGCGAACGCGAACTGCTCGCCGCGTTGGCCTCGGACAGCGCGTGCCGGGCCGAACCGAGCACGGTGGCGCTGGACCTGATCGAACGCGCGCTCGCCGGCGAGCCGGCCCGAGGCAGCGCCTCGGGGCTGCTGCTGCTGCGCAGCGTGGTGGTGCTGGCCTGGGCCGGGCGGCTGGACGAGGCACGCACCTGGGCCGCCGGTCTGACCGCGGGCGCGGCGATCGGGCCCGCGCACTCGCGGATCGGCCTGCCCGCCGTGGTCGCCCACTGCCTGTGCGCGGACATCGCGCTGCGGGCCGGGAACCTGTCCGAGGCGCTGACCGAGGCGCGCACCGCCAGCCGACTCGCGCGCGGCCCCGAACTGTCCGCACTGGCCCAGCTCACCCGGGTGCAACTGGCCTGGATCCGGGTCGTCCTGGGCCAATACGACACCGCCGCCGTGATGTTGCGCGGGGCACTGGGCGTCCCGCGCGCGCGGGCCACCGCGTTGGGCGTGCGCGGGCGATGTCGCCATGCGACGGGAGACCTGCGCGGAGCACTGGCCGACTATCTGGAATGCGGCCGCCGACTGGCCGAACTGGGCATCGTCAACCCGGCGTCGAGCGACTGGCGCGGCGGCGCGGGCCTGGCGCTGACCGAACTGGACCGACGCGACGAGGCGGTGTCACTGCTGGACGAGGGCCTGGAGACGGCCCGGCGCTGGGGTGCGGCGGCCACCATCGGCGAGGCGCTGCGCAACCGGGCCCGGATCGAACCCCCGCGCGTCGCGGCCCGCTTGCTGGAGGAGTCGGTCGCCGTCCTGGAGAACTCCGGAGCCCGACTGCAACTGGCCGAGTCCCTCGTCGAGTCGGGTCGGGTCCACGCGCTGGCCGGGCAGGCCGCCGCGGCCCGACAGTCGTTGCGGCGCGGGATGGGCCTGGCCCAGGAGTGCGGCTGGGACCTGCTGGTGGAGCGGGCGCACAAGGACCTGCTGGCCTGCGGCGGCCGACTGCGCCGCACCAGCCTGTCCGGTCCCGGCTCACTGACTCCCTCGGAACGCCAGATCGCCGAACTCGCCGCGGCCGGGCACACCAACCGTGCCATCGCCGAGTTCCTGTGCGTCACCCGCGGCACGGTCGAGGTGCACCTGACCCACGTCTACCGCAAGCTGGGCATCACCGGCCGCTCCGCCCTGTCCACCCGCCTGGCGCCGAACTAGGCCCGGTCCGCCGGTGGGGCCGCGCCGCCCGGCACCGCACCGGACGACGCGGCCCGATCCACCAGGATCCGCCGGACCGGGCCCGGGTCCGGCACCCCGGCCCTCGGCCGACGCGCGCCGGACCGGAGACGGCCCGGCGCGCCGCGGCTCAGCGCACCCGCCCGCCGACGGCGAAGCCCAGCAGCAGGGTGAACCCGTCCAGCGCCACGAACCGTTCCCACGCGGCCATCGCCCGAGCGTACGCGGCCACCCCCAGGACACCCCGCTCGACCAGCGGCAGCAACCGCTCCGGCGACAACTGCGGCGCGAGCGCGGCGACCCCGCCGACCTCGTCGCTGGTGTAGGCGAACGGCCGTACGCCGACCTCCGTCAGGCCCGCCGCGCGCAGGATCCGCGGCAGCCGGCGGGCCACCAACCGATCCCCGCCGTCCGCCGCCTGGGCCGAACCCAGCGCACGGTAGGCATCGGCGGAGAACACCGACAGATCCGGCTCGGCGCAGCCCCACAGGCCGGCGTCCACGTCGACGACGGCCAGCCGGCCGCCCGGCCGCAGCAGGCCCGCCAGCGAGCGCGCGACGCCGACCGGATCGGCCAGATGCTGAAAGACGTACCGAGCCAGCACCAGGTCGAACCCCGCGGCCGGCAGCGGCGGTCGGGCCAGATCGCCCGCCACGTAGCGAATCCCCTCGACGGGTCGGGTCGCCCGGGCCACCGCCAACAGGCGCTCGTCCGCGTCCAACCCCACCACCCGGGTGCCGGGGTCGGCCAGTCGCGTCCGCAACCGCCGGGTCACCGCCCCGGTACCGCATCCGGCGTCCAGCACCGCCCCGCCCTCGGCCGGCGCCCAATCGGCGAGCACCCGCCACTCGTGCGCCCAACTCAGCTCCGCCTGGGTCTCCAGCCGGCGCACCTCGCCCGGCAACCCGCCCCATTCGGCCTGCGGCCGGTAACTGCCGCCGGGGTGGATCGCGCCGCTCACCGGGTGCCGCCGTCCGCGAGCAGGTGCGGTGTCATCAGCAACCCGTCCCGAGGCCGCAGCGTCACCAGCGCCTCCGGCACCACCGGATGGCCGACGACACCGCGCAGTTCCAGCCGTTGCAGGATGGTACCCAGCACCAGCACCGCCTCCGTGGTCGCGAACGACTGGCCGATGCACACCCGGGGGCCACCGCCGAACGGCACGTAGGCGTGCGCGGGTCGGGCCTGCCGGGCACTCGCGGCGAACCGCTCGGGCCGGAACTCCTCCGGTGCCTCCCACACCCGCGGGTGCCGGTGCAGCGTCCATGGACTGATGCACACGAGCGTGCCCTCGGGCACCGTCAACCCGTCGAGCACGTCCTCCGCGCCGGCCCGCCGGGAGATCAACCACACCGGCGGATACAACCGGATCGCCTCCTCCAGGCAGCGCCGGGTCAGCTCCAGGCGGGGCAGATCCTCGGCCCGCGGCGGCCGGCCGCCCAACACCCGGGCCAGTTCGGCCCGGACCGCCGCCGCGTGTTCGGGATGCCGATCCAGCAGATGCACCGTCCAACTCAGCGCCTTGGCGGTGGTCTCGTGCCCGGCCATCACCATGGTCAGCACCTGATCGTGCAACTCCCGATCGCTGAACGTGTCCCCGTGCTCGTCCCGGGCCGCGAGCATCGCGTCCAGCAGATCGGCCGGGCGATCCGGCGGCGGCCCGGTGTAGCGCCGCGCGGCCACGAGCATGCCCACCACCCGCTCCAGGAAGGTCTGCGCGGCCAGATACGACCCGCGCAGCCGGCGAAACGCGGCGTCGGCCACGACCGGCGCGGTCGGCTCGCCGTCGAAGTGGCCGATGAAGCGGTTGATGTCGTCGACGGCGCGACCGAACCCGGGCCCGGCCGCGGCCAGATCCGCGCCCAGCAGCGCGTCCGCGACGATCCGCAGGGTGAGCGCGGTGAAGTCGTGGTCGACCCGGACGGACCGACCCTCCCGCGCGGCCCGGCTCCACGCGTCGGCCAGATCCGCCGCGGCGTCGGTCATCAGCGTGTCGAACGCCGCCACCTGGCGGCTGCGGAACGCGGGCGCGCACAACCGGCGTTGCCGCTCCCAGACCGGCCCGTCGCTGGTCAGCAGCCCGGTGCCGAGCAGCGGAGTGAGCATGAAGTCGTCGGGGGTGCCCGCCTTCGTCCACGCGGTGTAGTTGTCCTTGAGGATGTGCCGGACCAGATCCGGCCGATTGACGAACCACACCACCTCGCCCCGGGTGCGATGACTGCACAGATCTCCGTACTCGGTGGCGAGTTCGGTGAGGAAGGCCAACGGATCGTCGCGGATGCCGGCCAGGTCGAGTTCGTCGGCGGGACCGGGCGGACGCCGGCGTACGGGGGATTCGGACATGGCGGACCTCCAGGGCGGGGTGAACCGGCGTGGGCGGGAACTCGCGTGCGGGTCAGGCCATCTGACGTTGCACCAAGCGGTGGAACAGGCCGTCCTCGTCGGCCAGCAACTGATCCGGCGGCCCCTGCTGGACCACTCGCCCGGCGTCGAGCACGACGATGCGATCGGCCTGCATCACCGTGGACAACCGGTGCGCGATGATGATCCGGGTGGCGTTGAGCCGGCGGGTGCTCTGGGTGACCACCTCCTGCGTGCGGTTGTCCAGCGCACTGGTCGCCTCGTCGAAGAACAGGATGCGCGGGCGCCCGATCAACGCCCGGGCGATCATCAGGCGCTGCCGCTGCCCGGCGGACAGGGTCACCGCGCCGTCGTTGAGGACGGTGTGCATGCCCATCGGCATGCGCCCCAGATCCTCGTCCAGACCGGCCATCTCGGCGGCCTCCCACGCCTCGTCGAGGGTGTAGTTGCGCAGCCCGCAGATGTTGTGCAGCACGCTGCCCGCGAACAGTTGGCCGTTTTGCAACACCACGCCGAACTGTCGTCGCACGGCCGCCACATCCAACGACGCCAGGTCCTGGCCGTCGTAGAGCACCGATCCGGCGGTCGGCTCCTCGAAGCCGATCAACAGGCGCAGCAGGGTCGACTTGCCGCAGCCGGTCGGCCCCACGACGGCCACGAACTCGCCCGGCCGGGCCCGCAGGTTCACCTCCTCCAGCACCGGCGGCCCGTCCCGGTGATAGCCGAAGGTCAACCGGCTGACCTCGATGCCGCCGTACAGATCGCCCGGCGGCTGCTTGGACTCCAACACCTCGGGCAGCGCCCGCAACACCGGCTGCACGCCCTCGTACAACGGCACCGCCGCGGCCACCATGGTCACGCTCGCGGTCATCTGGAGCATCGAGCCGAGCATCACGGTGAAGGCGACGTTGAAGGACAGGAAGTCGCCGACGTCCAACTGCCCGGCCGCCGGCCCCGCGGCCATCGCGAACAGCACCAGGGTGCAGACCAGCAGGTAACCCGAGTTGAACACGGTGACCAGGTTCTGCAACCGGCGGGTGCGCACGGTCAACATCCGACCCCGGGCGAAACCCATCGCCCAGAACGCGAACGCCCGGTCCTCGGCCGCCGCCACCCGCAACTTGGGTAGCCCGGACAACAGTTGGAACATGCGGCCGGACAACCGGTGTTCCTCGTCGACCAGTTCGCGCTGCCAGTGCATCTGCCGCAACCCGGCGATCGCGCACACCGCGCCGCCGAGCAGCGCGAGCCCGGTGGACAGCAGCGCCAGCGGCACGCTGTAGAAGAACAGCAGCCCCAGATCGACCACGAAGACCAGGAACGCGGGCACGAACAACGCGGTGACCCCGCTGAGGATCTCGCGCAACCCGCTGATGCCCATCGCGGCGCTGCTCAGCGACCCGGAGGAGACCGACCCGAAGAACCCGGTGGGCAGGCGCAACAGCCGATCCCACACGGCCGCCTGCGCGGACGCCTCGAACCGGCCCTCGACCCGGAGCAGGGACAGGTTCTGCACCGCCGACAGGGCGGCGGCCAACAGCGCGGACACGATCAGCACCACGCACATCCGGCTGACCAGGGCCCGATCGCCCTGCGGCACGAACACGCCGAGCACCTTGCCGGTCAGCACCGGCACCAGCAGGCCGAGCAACGCCGCCGCCGATCCGCAGCCGAGCAGCACCAGCAGATCGCGCAGGCTGCCCCGGACGCCGAAGCGCAACAACGCGCGCGGGCCCCCGGGCTGCTCCGGCAACGCCGGATAGAACATCGTCGCGCGCCGCTCCAGGGTGCCGGCCAGCGCCCGGGTCACCGGCTTCCAGTCGGTGCCGGCCGGGTCGAGCACGTGATAGCGCCGCCGCCGCCACACCAACGCGACCGGGCGGCGCGGGTCCGTATCCGGGTCCACCGCGCGCACATGGCCGACCAGCGGCCCCGAGTCGGTGCGCCACCAGCGGTCCACCAACTGCACGTCGCGCACCCGGAAGCCGGAGGAAACCGCGATCCGCTCCAGCGGGTCCAGCCGGGCGTCGGCGGCCTCCGAGGTGCCCGAGCGGGTGACCTGCACCCCGCCCGCCTGCCCGACCACCCGGGCCACCGCGAGGTAGTCGTCCTGGTCCGCCACGTCCAGGCCGGGTCGGCGGACCGGCCGATAGGGGTCGAGCACCGCGCCCAGCGCGCGCGAGGAGCGGCGCAGCGCCTCGGCGTCGACCAGCCGCCGGGCGTCCAGCTCGCGACCCGCGTTGCCGCGTCGGCCGCGCAGCCGCTCGTCCACGCGCTGCATCAGGGTGTGCTGGTGGCGGGCCAGGTCGGTGGCGAACACGGCCTCCGCGAGCACGTCGCGGGTGCGTACCACGTGCACGAACGCGCCGTCGGCGGAGTACAGCCAGTCGGCCGCGCCGATCGCCAGCCGGCCGCCGAACCCGACCGCGGGCACCGCCTCGGCATCCGGGCCGGCCGCCGCGCCGGGTCGGGCCGCCGTGCCCGGCCCGCGCTCGCCGGACTCGGCGGTGTCCTCGTTCGGGCCGCCGATGCACACCGAGCCGGAGAGCACCCGCACCCACAGCGTGCCCTCGACCGAGCGGGCCGAGCCGCCGGCGGGCAACTCCGCGCCGTCCCCGGCCTCCAGGGCGGTGAAGGTACGCGGCGGCAGGCCCAGGCGCACCGCGTCCGCCAGCGCGCCCAGGCCGCGATCCAGACCGAGCGCGAAGCACCCGGCGAACGCGTCGTCCCCGGCGGCGGCGGTGAGCGCGTCGGCCAGCGCGGCGGTGCGCACCACGCCGCCGGGCAGCGGCTTGCCCAGCATCGCGGTTCCGCCCGGGGGCACCCCGCACAACACCGTGCCGGCACCCACCCGGCACAGGAACTGCCAGCGGCCGCCCTCCTCCTCGGTGGTGGCGAACACGTCCACCATGCCGGCGGTGACGAACCACACCTCGTGCGCGCCGACGAGCGCGAAGGCACCGGCCGGCTCGGGCCCCAGGCGGTCGCCGAGCACGCGCAGGTCCAACGGCGTCTCGTCGGGCGGCTCGGCGGGGTCGAAGCCCTGCGGGGGCTCGGTCATCGTGCTTCCTCCATCGGGCGGTGCGCGGGTGGCGGTCAAGGCGTGTCGCTCTCCGAAGCCGGACGTCGGGCCGGCACGGCGTCGGGTCGGCCCGGTGTCGGCACGGCGTCTGGCCGACCCGGTGTCGGACCGGTGAATGCCGTCCGCCCCGGGCGTGGGCGAGTCGGTGGGTCGGAACCGGCTACTGGTCGCGGATCAGTTCGGCGTACGGCCCGGCGACGGCGGCGAGCGTGTGGTGGTCGCCGCGCTGCGCGACCCGGCCCTGTTCGAGTACGACGATCTCGTCGCTGTCGCGCACCGTGGACAGGCGATGCGCGATGATCACGCACGCACAGCCGCGTCGGCGCAGGTTGTCGTCGATGGTCGCCTCGGTCTGCGCGTCCAGCGCGCTGGTGGCCTCGTCCAGGACCAGCACGCTGGGATTGCGGACCAGCGCGCGGGCGATCTCCAGGCGTTGACGCTGCCCGCCGGAGAAGTTGCGGCCGCCCTCGGACACCGCGCTGTGGATGGTGCCGGCGCGCGCCGCGACCACGTCGTACACGGCGGCGTCGCGCAGCGCGGCCACCACCGCTTCGTCCGGGATCGAGTCGTCCCACAGCGTCACGTTGTCGCGCACGGTGCCCTCGAACAGGAAGATGTCCTGGTCCACGAACGCGACCGCGGTGCCCATCACGTCGCGCGGATAGTCCCGGCGGGGCCGGCCGTCGAAGAGCAACTCCCCGCTCCACGGCTCGTACAGGCCGGCGATCAACCGGCTCACCGTGGACTTGCCGCTGCCCGAACCGCCGACCAGGGCGACCCGCTCGCCGGGGCCCACCCGCAGCGAGAAGTCGTCCAGGAGCGGTTTGCCCAACGGGCTGTAGCCGAAGGTGACGTGGGCGAGTTCGATCCGGCCGGCGAGCACCGGGGTGTGCTCGTGACCGTTGCCGAACCGGGCCCGGCGAGCCGTTTCGTCCTCCAGGAACTCGGGCGCCGGCGGAAACTTCTCGATGTCCTTGAGCCGATTCACGTCGGCGGTGACGTCCTGCAGACGCGGCCCGAGATTGGCCAGTTGGGCCACCGGTCGGCTGAACGAGGTGACCAGCGTCTGGAAGGCGACCAGCAGGCCGATCGACATGTGCCCGTCGATCGCCCGCAGTCCGCCGATCCACAACAGCAGACCGCTGTCGACCGCGGCCAGCATCGGGGGGACCACGGCCAGCATCGCGGTGGGCGCGCCCAGACGTTGTTGCCCGGACACCACCCGGGCCTGGAACCCGGCCCAGCGCTTGAAGTAGTCGCCCTCGGCGCCGGTGGCCTTGAGCGTCTCGATCAGTTGCAGGCCGTTGTACGAGGCGGCGACCAACCCGGAGCGATCCGCGCGCAGCCGGGCCACGGTGTCGGTGCGCATCCGGGAGACCAGCTTGAGCACCACGATGTTGAGCATCGCCACGCCCACCCCGATCACGGCGAGCTGGACGTCGTAGGTCAACAGCAGGCCGGCGTAGACCAGTACCAGGAGGGTGCCGACCGCGGTGGTGGCCACGTCGCGGGACAGGATCTGGGCGATCGTGGCGTTGGAGGAGACCCGTTTGCCGATCTCGGCGGGGCTGCGCTGGGTGAAGAACACCACGGGCAGCCGCAGCAGATGCCGCACCACCCGTACCGAACTGCGGATCGAGGACGCGGACTCCACCCGCAACAGATGGGTCTGCTGCAGCATGGTCAGCCCGATCGTGACCGCAGCCGCCAACCCCATCGAGGTGAGCAGCGCGGGCAGGAACGAGTGGTCGCCGCCGGTGAGCACCCGATCGATGAACACCCGGGTGAACGCGGGCGTGGCCAGCCCGGGCAGGATCAGCAACAGACTGGCCAGCAACGCCAGCAGCAGCGCGCCGCCGCTGCTGCGATAGCGCGCCCGCAGATCGGTGAGCAGCCGCGGCGAATGCCCACCGCGGCGGAAGTCCGGGCCGGGCTCGAAGGTGAGCACGATGCCGGTGAACGCGGCGTCGAACTCCTCGGGAGTGACCACCCGTCGGCCCTGCGCCGGGTCGTTGAGGCGGATCACCGGACGGCCCAGCCGGCGGGCCGGGCCCTCGTAGACCACGAAGTGGTTGAACCGCCAGAACAGGATGGCCGGCGGCCGGCCGCGCAGCAGCGCCGCGGTCTCCATCTGCATGCCGCGCGCGATCAGTCCGTACGCGCGCGCGGCGCGCAGCAGGTTCGCCGCCTTGGCGCCGTCCCGGGAGACGCCGCACGCGTGCCGCAACTCCTCCAGCGGCACATGGCGGCCGAAGTGGGCGAGCACCATGGCCAACGCGGCGGCACCACACTCGACGGCCTCCAACTGGATGACCGTGGGCGTGCGGACCGACGTCGGACGGTCGCCGGACTCGCGGCGTCCGCGCTCGGCCGGGGCGGGCGGCTCGGCGGGTGCCCCGGCCGGCGGGGACGAGGTGGTGGTCATCCAGGAAGCAGCCAATCGAGCGGGCGTTCGCCCGGCAGGCGGGCGAAGCCGGTGATGGGGGTCTGCGAGTCGATCCGGAACGGCGGACCGGACTTGTTGGTCCACCGATAGCCGCTCAGCGTGCGCGGATCGGTCTCCAGGTCGACGGTGATCCGGACCGCGCCCCCGGCGGACAACAACCGGGCCGCGGCCTGTTGGTCGCCGCCGAGGAAGTCGGCCACCTGCTGAGCGGTATAGGGAAACTGGTCGATCGCGGTGATGCGGCCGCGCAGCAGCCCGAACGCCTGGGACGGCGCGGACTGCACGGACACGTCCACGTGGGTGCCCGGCCGCAACATCCCGGCGCTGCGCGGCGAGACGAACAGTGTGGCCAGCAGCCGGTCGTCGTTGGCGTCGGTGCGCTCGACGGTCATGAACGTGGTGCCCACCGCGATGTACTGGCCGCTGGAGACCAGGACGCCGATCACCCGGCCGGCGAACGGCGCCCGGACGATCTGGGTCGCGCCCTGCTGGTCGACCACGGACAACACCGGGGTGCCCTTGGGCACCAACGTCGCCGAGTCCACGAACAGGTTGGACACCAGGCCGGTCTGCGGGCTCTGCACCCGCGATACGCCCAGCGGGTGGGTCAGGATGCCGGGCACCCGCACCTTGCGCGGCAGCGTGCCGGTCGCCGACCACACGGTGGCGCAGCCGACCAGCAGCGCCAGCGCCAGCAGCAGGGCCCACGCTCGGGGGCGGGCCAGCCGGATCGGCGCGTCCAGTTCCTCGGGGGCCTTCAGCGCCTCCAGCGCCTCACGACGAAAGTGCATCGCGGCCTCCCGCCGGGCCGGCCCGCTCGGGGTGTTCCGGTTCGCCGCGGGCCGGCTCGGGGCCGATCGTGCCGAGCAGGAACTCGCCGACGCTGCCCTCGTGTTCCCAACGATTGCCGGTGGCCAGAGCGAACATGTCGGAGTCGCCACCGCCGAGTCCGCACGCGGCCAGCCCCATCGCGGCGGCGACCAGGTACATGGTCTGGTAGAGCACGCCCACGTGCTTGAGCACGAGCGCGTAGCCCATCGTCTGGTACTTCCACATCACCCGGCCGAACCGCGCGCTCACCACCAGCACCACCTGCGGCGGCGTGGCCATCAACGACGTCGCGCGGGCCACCTCGGACAACCGGTGCACCGCCGGGCCGGGCTCGGCGACGCGCTCCAGGCGATGCCCCTGCGGGTCGTAGTGGTAGAGCCCGGGCGCGACGCCCTCGACGTTGTTGATCAGCGGGTACAGCTCCAACTCGTGGCAGCGTCCGCCCGAGGGGTAGGGCCGGTCGCCGATCTCCTGCCGCTCCTCGTGCAGGATCGCCCGATTGCGGGCCGAGCGGTACAGGAACTCGCCGAGCCGCTCCAGGGTCAGCGGCGCCGCGTCGTCGTGCGCGCGGATCGAGCGGCGGCCCTCCAACACCTCGGTGAGGGTGGGGTCGGTGCCGCGCAGCGCGTCCAGGTCCGGGCGCGGCAGCTCGATCGCGGGCCCGGCGAACGGCGGACGCACCGCGGGCAGCGGCTCGGTCGACCCGGCCCGCCAGTAGGTGCCGCCATACGGCAGGTCGTGCCGCCCCGCCCGGGTGCGGCCGTGGAACCACAACTCGTGCGGCGACCACTGGGCCCGGTCCGGGTCGGCGTCCTCGGCCTCGGGATCCACCAACAGGCCGTGCCGGGCCAGCAGGTCCAGCGCCCGCTCGATGCCCGGCGTCGCCCCGTCGAGCCGGTGCGGCAGGCCGGCCAGCAGCGCGGCCAGCGCCGGATCCGGCAGTTCGGCGGCGACCGGGGCCAACGGCGACTCCAGCACCGCGTGTTCGCCGTCGCGCCGCAGCACCGCGAAACGGGACAGCCGCAGCCGCTTTCGTTCGACCGCGGCGCCGCGCGCGGCCGGGGGCGAGGACGGCGCGAGCGGCCGCAACGTCAGCAGCGGCCGGCCGGCCACCTCCAGGTGGATGCTCAGCCACCCGCCCGTGCGCAACCGGCGCAGCAGCACGGGCAGTTTGAGCAACGCCGCCTCGCCGTCGCACCCGAGCACCGCCCGGTGCAGGTCGTCCTCGTCGCACGGGTGTGCGGCGAGCAGCGCCAGGGCCGCCGCGACGCCCGGCGCGAGCACGCCCAGCCCCAGCCCGCGCGGGCCGAGGAACAACAACGTCGCGCCGTCCGCCGCGGTGCGCACCCGCACACCGGGGTGCAGGGCGATGCGTTCCACCGGCGTGGACTCGGCGGGTGCGGCGACCGCCGCCGCGGGCGGGATACCGAGGCTGGTCATGGAACCTCCGGGACGGATCGGGCCGGAACGGGGGCGCGCCGAGGCGAGCGGGCGCGGCCGGTCCGGCGGCGCGAGGCCGGACCGGAGCGGGCCCGGGGCGCGGGACGAGGCCGCGCCCGCGGGCCACCCGGTGCACTCAGAAGAAGACGCTGTACGGATTGAGCTCGGCCTCGGGCGTGGGCGCGTCGAGCCAGCCCAGCCGCACCGGTGTGTCGTACATCCGGCCCGGACCCAGTCGGCGCCAGAAGTGCCGCAACCCCGGCACCATCACCTTGGCCACGTGCAACTCCAGGTCGGGCAACGACTGGTCGAGCACGATCACCTCCAGGTCGACCGCACGCAGCCGGTCCACCGTGTCGCGGATGTCGCGCGCGATGTCGCCGCTGTGCAGCGTGCCGTAGCCGGCCAGGGTGGTGGCCGGCAGGTGCGGCGCGGGCAACGCCCACGGCTCCCGCTCGGCGGTGGCGGTGTGCAGCCAGGCCAGCGTGTGCGGGTCGTCCTCCCAGTACCTGGTGGTGCCGTCCGGATTGCGGTTGATCACCGCGGGGAGGAACTGGTTGACCTCGGTGAGCGCGCGCAACACCGCGATCCGCACGTCCAGGTGCGCGCCGAAGCCCAGCAGGATGTCCTCCACCGGGTGATCGACGCGCCGCGAGACCGCGGCGAAGGTGGGCACCCCCAGGTCGGTGGTGATGTCGACGACCTCCAGGGTGCGCTGCATCCCGGCGTAGAACTCGCGCAGCGTGTCCACGTACGGCTCGCGCAGCGAGTCCAGGTCGAAGCCCGGGCGCAGCGCCCGGTTGTACCACCACAGGCCGACCGCGTCCCGCTCGCAACTCTCGAACAGGCCCTGCATGATCGCCTCTTCGAGGGTGTTGCCGGACGCGTTGCCGTTGCCGTCGCTGAAGCAGAAGAAGTGCTCGTGCAGGTCCGGGTGGCCGAACCAGGAGTACCCGGCCGGTACCAGCCGGGGCCGGTCCTCGGTCAGCGACCACGCGCGCGACCAGTGCAGGCGCCGGGCCTCGTCGAAACGCTCGGGCACCAGATGCAGCCGGCCGGCCGATTCCCGGTTCCACGTCTCGCGCGTCTCGTACTGGGTGTCCGAGTACAGCAGCAGGTCGTAGGGGTGCACCGCCAGGTCCGGGCCCAGTTCGGCGAACGAGCCCGGTTCGGTGGACCGGTCGTCGCGCCAGACACCCGAGTAGCGCTCGATCGCCTCGCACACCCCGCTGACGCGCGCCTGTACGTCGCTGCGCCCCTTGCCGCCGCTTTGTCCGCGCAGGTTGCGCCGCAACATCGCGATGTTGCGCCCGGGCACCGCGAAGTTGTGGCTCGCCGCGTAGCTGAAGGTGACGCCGTTGTCGACGTTGTTGAGCAGGCGCAGCGAGCTGACCGCACCCAGCAACCGGCCGATGTGCTTCTCCAGGCGGTTGAAGGTGTCGTCCGGGCGCATCGTGCGGTGCCCGCCCTCGTCGTCGAACACCACCGGCTGGTCGGCGAGTTCGATCCTGGGATCGCGGTCGAGCAGCAGCGCGGGGTCGCCGCAGCCCGGGCACTGGGGCTGCCGGATCAGCCGGTGCTGCTCCAGCCGGCGGCCGGCCACGTGCAGCGAGACCAGGACGCCCTCGTACTCGGAGCGGTCGCCGGCCAGCAGTTCGGCGGCGGTCGCCGCGACCAGGTGTGCGGACAGCCCCACCGACCACGCGGTGGCGGCCAGCGACGTGCGGATCGGGTCGTCGGCGACGGTGCCGTCGTCGCGGCGCCGCAGGAAGGTTTCCACCTGCTGGTTGCCGGCCAGCCGATGGGCCAGGCAGTGCCAACAGCCGGTCCGCCCGGGCACCAGGTAGGGGCCGGTCCACACCTCGGCCCCGGTCGGTTTGACGAGCAGCCACGGCAACCCCGCGGCGCGTAACCTGGCGTCCATCGCGTTCAGCCGGGGGTCGAGGTAGTCGTCGGTGAGCACCACCGTCAGGTCCGGCCCGTGCCGCCCCTCGGCCACGTCGGCGCCCACCTCGGCCGGGGTCACCGGGGTCACCGTCGCGCCGATCTCGCGCAGCGCGGCGACCACGGCGGCGGCGTCCACCGCACCCAACGCGGCCACCTCGATCCGCGCCGCGCCGAGCCGGCGCAGCGCCGTCGCGGTGTCCAGTCCCAGGCCCTCCCAGGCCGCGGCGACGGCCCGGTCCTCGCCCACCGCGCCGTCCACCAGGTGGCCGAAGCGCTGGAACTTGGAGACGGCGAAGACCACTTCACCCATCGTGAAGCGCTCGGCCAGCTTCTCGGCGATCTCCGCGATGGTGTGCGTCCCGTCCAGGTACGGCAGCACGGCGGTGACCGCCTTGCCCTGGACCAGGTAGTGGCCGTCCTCGCAGACGAGGAAGACCCGGTCGGAACCGAAGGCGCGAGCGACGAGATGTGCCTTGAGACGAGGCAGGTCCACGAATTCTCTCCCGGCGTAGTCGAAATCGAACAAGCGGCTGTCGACGGCTGCTGCCGGTAATTCTTAGCCGCCGCCAAGGCGCCCGGACAAGGTCGTTTCGGCGATTCCCCGCTGTTTCTGCGGTGGTTGCGCACTCGGGTATGGGGGTGCACCGCGGATGTCTATCGGAGGGTGTTTCCTAACGTTGGGGGGTGCCTCGACTAGCCTGCCGGACGGTCGCGTTGACCTGCGGGAGGCAGGGGTCCGGGGGTGGGGGAGGGGGGTCCTAAGCAGGGGATCCGGCAATTAGGAATTCGGGCATTGACGCGCCGCAGCGGTCTCAGCATGCTTCCGGTATCGCAGCCGACGTCGATCCGAAACCGGCGTGCACAGGGCGCCGAACAGGTGGGACACCGTTATTCCGGACCGATGCGAATCGGCGCGGAATTTGCTGCGCGACCCGAAGTCGGATTCCAGTGAGGGAGATTCGGATGGACCCCAGGGACAGGGCCGCGTTCGTCAGGTCCTACACGAAGGTGTTGACCGCGGCCTGGTCGGACGACGAGTACGCGGCCCGACTCGAGAACGACCCACGCAGCGCGCTGGCCGAGCACGGCCTGGAACTGCCCGCCGGCGCCACGGTGCGCATCGTGCGCAACCTCGGCGGCGAGCCGGACCTGGAGGCCCAGGTCGAGCTGTGGGAGAGCGGCGCCGAGACCGGCTCGTACGAGCTGCGGGTGCCCAACTCGCCGCAGATCGAGCTGCGCGAACTCTCCGAGGCCGACCTCGAGTCGGTCGCCGGCGGTGGCCTGGAAACGCCGGACAACCCGGACGGCACCGTGTACTGCTGCTGCTGTTCCCCGTGCTGCTGCTGCACCTGAGCCGGCAGTCGGCCCCACCGGCGTCGCGGAGAGGAGGGCTCGCGTGGAGCCCAGGGAAAGAGCCGCGTTCGTCGGCTTCTACGCCAAGGTGCTGACCTCGGCGTGGTCGGACGACGACTACGCGGCACGATTGGAAGCGGACCCGCGAGCCGCCCTCGCGGAGATGGGCTTCGAACTGCCCGCCGGCGCCACGATCGACATCATTCGTGAGGCCGGCGGCGAGCCCGACCTGGAGGCCCAGGTGCGCGCCTGGACCGAGGGCGCGAAGACCGGTCGGTACGAACTGTGGGTGCTGGACTCGCCGTTGCTGGAGACGCGCGAACTGTCCGAGGCCGACCTGGACTCGGTCGCCGGCGGCGACGCGTACAGCTGTTCGTGCTCGCCGTGCTGCACCAGCACCTGACCGAACGTGGGTGCGCACACCTGATTCACCCGCACACCCGGTTCCGCCGCCTCGGGAGTCGTCCTCCCGCGGCGTCGGAACCGCCCCGTTCCACCGACCCGAGGCGGAGACACATGCCCGGACCAGCCGCGCCGGATGTGCGCGCACCGCGCCCGTCGTCGGCGCGCGAGACCTCGACGCCCGGCCCCGCCCGCCGGGCGACTTCGGGCGTCCGCCGCCGTTCTGCCGTGCTCGCCGCCGTCCTGCTGTTCGCCGGTGCCGCACTGGCCGGCTGCGGCGAGACGCCCGCCGACCCCAAGCCGGCCAAGCCACAGGGCGCCCCGCCCCCGGTGAGCGTCGAACAGGCGGGCCGACTGCTCCAGGAATACGCCGCGGCGAACACCCGGATCAACGCGAGCCTGGATCCGGCCGCGGTGGACACGATCGAGCTGCCGCCCGCCGCCACCGGCAGCAAGGCCGGAATCCAGGTGGCCAAGTCCCAGGCGATCGTGGTCCCCACGACCGGCTACGTGCACCCCAGATTCGTCTTCCCCCGAGTGACCGGCTACCCGAAGTTCTTCGTCGCCATCACCCAACTGCTCCAGTCCGACACGGTCTCCCCGTCGCCCAAGTACCTGCTGTTCGTCCAGGACCGGGAGAGCGCGCCGTGGAAGGTGGCCTACTACCCGTTCGTCACCGACCGCTCGGAGATCCCCGAACTGGAACAGGACGCCGCCGGCGGCGCCCCCGCGGTCACCGACACCGCCGCGCTGCTCGCCGACCCGGCCACGCTCGGTCGTGCCTACCAGGACTACGCGCAGGGCAAACGCGACCCCAAGGTGCCACTGTCGCCGACCAGGACGCTGACCGGGCAGGTCACCGGCGGCTGGACCGCCGGCGTGCAGGCGCTGCGCGCCAAGGGATGCCTGATCGAGCGCGGCATCCCCGCCGACGGGCCCCGCTACCCGACGTTCCTGCTGCGCACCCGCGACGGCGGTGTGCTCGCCTTCACCGCCGTGCAGGTACGGGACACGATGACCACGGCCGGCGGCAAGGACGGCGTGCCGCTGGACGCGGGCAGCCGGGAGGCCGCGCTCGCGGGCAGCCCGGAGGGAGCCAAGGCGCCGCAGTTCGTGATCGATCGACTGGTGGTCTCGCTCAGCCACATCCCGCCCGCCGCCGCGCCCGGCACCGGCGTACAGCTCATCGCCTACGGCGACTACGCGCTCTCGGTCACCTGACCCGCACCGCACCGCACCATGCCCGCCGCCCCCTCGCGTCAGGAGACCCCGAATGTCGTCGTCGCCCGTCGCATCGGCTCGCCGTCGGCAGGTTCATCTGGTCGAGCTGACCGTGATGCCCGGCGTGCGCTACAGCGCCGTGCTCGGGCAGCTCCAGGCGGCGGCCCAGGCCGACCCCGAAGTGGCCGCCGCGGTGACCTTCCACAAGCACGTGCACCTCCAGGGCGGCTCCCGAGCGGGGGTGCTCGCGGTGCCGGAGGGCCTCGACGATCCGCTCGTGGTCGCCTTCACGGTCTACTTCTGGAACCGGGTACGCACGCTGGAGTTGGCTCGGCAAGTCAAGGAGCGCTGGCCGCGCTGCCGGATCGTGGTCGGCGGCAACGACGTCACCCACCAGCAGCGCGAGCTGTTCGCCCAGGCGCCCTGGGTGGACGTACTCGTGCACGGTGAGGGCGAGTTGCGCTTCCGGGACCTGTTGCGGGCCTTCCTCGCGCACCCCGACGCCCCGCTCACGGACCCGGAACCGGCCGCCGCGTTGGCCCGGATCCCCGGGATCAGCCGACCCGGACCGAACGGGCGCCCGATCGACACCGCCGACGCGCCCCGGGTCACCGACCTGGACGCGCTCCCCTCCGCCCTGCTCGACCCGCGGGTGTGGTCGGACCGGGACCTGGCCGCGTCCCGGATGATCGTCTACGAGACCAACCGGGGCTGCCCCTACTCGTGCGCGTTCTGCTACTGGGGCGGCGCGACCAACTCCAAGGTCCGCCGGTATTCGCTGGATCGCATCCGCGCCGAACTCGACCGGATCGTCGCCAACGTCGGCCAGGGCACCCAACTGTTCATCGCCGACGCCAACTTCGGCATCCTGCCCCGCGACACCGAGATCGCCCGGCATCTGGTCGAGCTGTGCGCGCGACACGGCAAACGGCTGCTGGTGATGACCAACTGGGCCAAGAACACCAACGGGCGCGTCGTGGAGATCGCCTCGATCCTGCACGGGGCCGGGCTGACCGGCGCGATCACGCTGTCCGCGCAGTCGTTCGACGCCGAGGTGCTGCAACTGGCCAACCGGACCAACATCCGCGTCGACAACTACCGGCGCATGCAACGGCAGTTCCGCGATCGGGGCATCCCCACCTACACCGACCTGATCTGGGGCCTGCCCGGCGAGTCGCTGGCCACCCACCTGGACGGGGTCGAGGAGGCGGTCGCCGCCGGTGGATCTCCGGTGGTCTACCCGTTGTTGCTGCTCAACAACACCGACTACACCCACGCGCGCTTCCGCGACGAGCACGCGCTGACCACCCGCCGACTGCCGTGCGACCCCGGCAACACCGACCTGATCGCGGACGTGGTCACCGGGCATGCCCGGATGGACTTCGAGGACTGGCTGCGCGGCATGGAACTGCGCATCCCGCTCACGCTGTTCCACAAGTGCCTGCTGCGCTGCACCCTGCGCGTGCTGGCCCACACCACCGGCACCCGCACGGTCGACCTGGTCGCCGCGCTCGGCGAACACCTGCGCGCGGGCGACCCCGACCCGATCGCCGCCTATTGGTTCGCCGACTACACCCGCTCGTGGCGCACGCCCGAGACCTTCCCGCGCGAGGCGCTGTACGCCGAACTGGGCACCGAGACGATCCACGAGGAGATGCACTACCAGGCGATCCTGCATCGCATGGTGCGCGACCCCGAGCGCGCCCGGCAACACGCCCACGCGGCCGTGGACTTCCTCTACGAACACCTGGGCGCCGACCCGGTCGCGGCGGCCCGGCTGCCCGAGCGCGCCGACCTGGACCGGGTGACCGGCCTGGACCTGGCCGCCGCTGCGGTGTTCCGGGCCGGCATCCACAAGGTCGCCGAGGACCACGAGTTCGCCGTGCCCGGCGCGTTGTGGGCCATCCTGCGCGAACACGGCGACGTGCCGCCGGCCGACGACGAGTCGGCCGGCGCCGACCCCGATCCCGCCGACTCGATCCGGGGCCGGGTCACCGTGCCGCAGGCGCGGGTGCACTACCCGTTCAGCGCCTACGCCCTGTCCGTCTGGCACGGCAGCGGCCGGCCGGTGCACGACTGCACGACCACCGCCCGATCCGCCGACCGGCCGCTTTCGGCCCGCACGCTCCACTGAGGCAGCCATGAACCGCACCGTGCGTGTCACCGCCCCCATGCTCTACGCCACCGCGATCGTCCTGGCCTTCCTCCTGAACACCCGAGCCGGCGTCGTGGTCTGCGTCGTCGGCGGCATGTTGCTCGGCGTGTTGTTCACGGTCTCCGGTCGCCGCCGACCCTCGCACCGGCCGCCGCCGCGCGACCCACCGACGACCGGGTGAACGCCTCGATCCCGCTCAGTACTTCTGCAGGAACTCGACGATCGCCGCGTTGACCTCCTCGGGCCGTTCCAGGTGGCCCAGATGGCCGGCGTTCGCGATCGTGACCAGGTCGCAGTTCGGGATCGCGTCGGCCACCTCGGCGGCCAGATGCACGGGAGCCACCAGGTCGTCGGCGAACGCCACCACTCGACACGGCACGGTGATCCGGCGCAGCTCCTCCCGCCGATCCATGTCCAGGTCCACCCACGCCTGGCCACCCGAGCCGTCCGGGTCGCCGGCCAACTCGAAGACCTCCAGCCAGGTCGCGGCCGAGTCGTCGTCGTTCAGCGTGGTCGGTGACAACATCAGCAGCGCGGTGTTCAACGCGCGATAGGAGGCCGGCACGGGCGCATCGGCCCGGGTCTGGGCCCGGTCCGCGAGGGTCTGCGCGCGCCGCAGGGCGTCGGCCCGGGACCGGGTGGCGACGAGCACCGCGCTGTGCACCGACTCCGGGTGGCGCACCGCGAGTTCCTGGGCGATCAGGGCGCCCAGGGAGAGCCCGACGAGACGGCACGGAGCCAGATCCAACGCGTCGATCAGGCCCTTGGTGTCGGCCACCATCTGGGCGAGCGAATATTTCCCCGGTGGCACGTCCGAGGGCGCGATGCCCCGATTGTCGAAGACGATCGTCTCGAAGCCGGCACGATGCAACGCGGGTGTCTGATGCATGGTCCAGACCCGACCCGCGGCCCCCGAACCCATGATCAGAAGAACACTTTCCCCGCTGCCGGAGCGCTCGTAGGAAAGACGGATGCCATTGGCGTACAGGTAGGGCATGGTCGCTGAGTTCCGTTCGACATCGGGAACGGGATCCCGCTCCCGGGCCGCGCCGGCCCGAGCGTACGTGTCCCGACCGTGGCGGGCGTCGAACCGGCCGGCTCGCCGCGATCGACCATGGTATCCGCGCAACGCCCGCTGCCACGCGGCGATTTGGCACGCCGTCCGGAGCGGCGCGGCGCTGCCCGGTCGCGGCGGCGGCATCCGAAAGGTCGACGGGCGCGCGCCCTTGATGCCGCCCGGACGGGTCGGCCACAGTGGTCCGCAGCACCATCGAGCCGGCAGGCGCGGCCGACCCCGAGCCGTCGCCGATTCCCGAGAGAACGGACGACACGATGACGAATCCCTTCGATGACACCGAGGCGAGGTTCCTGGTGCTGGTCAACGAGGAGGGACAACACTCGCTGTGGCCGGTCTTCGCCGTGCTGCCGGTCGGGTGGACGGTCGCCTTCGGCGAGGCGAGCCGCGGGGAATGCCTCGACTACATCGAACAATCGTGGACGGACATGCGCCCGAAGAGCCTGATCGAGGCCATCGAGGCACGCGCGGCGAACGGCTGAGGCGCGTCCGGTCCCGGGGCGGGACGTTTCCCGCCCGGGGACGCCTCCGCCTCCCCTATCCTCGTCCCGGACCGACGGGGGTGGGGCACGGGTGTCCATGGACGAGGCGAGGCGGCCCGCGGTGCTGCTGGCGGACGACGACGTCGCCATCACCGCACAACTGGGGCCGCTGCTGGAGCGTTCCGGGTTCGACGTACGGATCGTGCACGACGGCGCGGCGGCGCTCGCCGCCGGCAGCGCCGAGCCGATACCGGATCTGATCGTGCTCGACGTGCTCATGCCGTTGCTGGACGGGCGCGAGGTGCTGCGCCGGATCCGGCGCTCGGGAGCCTGGATCCCGGTCATCCTGCTCACCCAGGTCGGCGAGTCGACGGAGCGGGCGATGGCTCTGGAGGAAGGCGCGGACGACTACCTCAACAAGCCTTTCGACCCGTACGAACTCGTGGCCCGGATGCGCGCGTTGTTGCGCCGCTCGGGCCGCGGCCTGCCACCGCTGGCCGGCGCCCGGGTGGTGCGGGCCGGGACGCTTCGGGTGGACCGTACCGCGCGCCGCGCGTGGCTGGGCGATCGCGAGTTGACACTCACCCCGAAGGCCGGCGCGCTGCTCGACTACCTGGTCACCCACCCCGACGAACTGCTCTCCCGGGAGCGGTTGATGGAGGTGCTGTGGGGCTGGGAGTCGGCGAGCACCACCCGGGCGGTGGACAACCGTGTCGCGGAGCTGCGCCGGGTGCTCGGCGACGACTCCGGCGCGCCCCGCTGGATCGAGACGGTCACCGGCGAGGGCTACCGCTTCGTGCCGCGCGTCGAGGCCGCCGAATGAGCCGCCGGCGTCGGATCGGCCTGACGGCGGCGGTGGTCGCGGCCTTCGTCGCCGCGCTGGTGGCCGCCGCCGTGTTCGGCGACGACCGGCGGGTCTACGTGCGCTTCGCCCCGGTCCTGGGCGTGCTCGTGCTCGGTCTGCTTGCGGCCGGCGCGGTCGTGGTGGTGATCGACGTACGCGAACGCATCACCCGAGCCGCAGAGCGGGCCCGGGCCGAGGCGGCGGCCGAGCACCACCGTTTCCTGCGCCGACTCGACCACGAACTGAAGAACCCGTTGACCGCGATGCGCCTGGGCCTGGCCAACCTGGCCGCCGGCGGCGCCGATTCGGACCCGGACGGCCCGCTGGCCGGCGTGGGGGAACAGGTGGCCCGGCTGGCCCGGATCACCGGCGACCTGCGCAAGCTCGCCGACATCGAATCACGCCCGCTGGAACGCGTCGCGGTGGACGTCGCGGTGCTGCTGGACGCCGCCGGCGAGACCGGTCGGGATCTGCCGGGCGGCGCGGACCGGCGGATCAGCGTCTCGGTACCCCGCGTGCCCTGGCCGCTGCCCACCCTCGCCGGCGACCCGGACCTGCTGGAGCTGGCCCTGGAGAACCTGGTCGGCAACGCGGTCAAGTACAGCGACCCGGGCTGCGCGATCGAACTGCGCGCGTTCGCCGAGGACGGCTATGTGGTGGTCGAGGTCGCGGACACCGGACGCGGCATCCGGGCCGACGAACTCCCCACGGTCTGGGAGGAGTTGGTACGCGGAAGCGACGCACGTGGGACGCCGGGCAGCGGGCTGGGCCTGGCCCTGGTGCAGGCGGTCGTGCATCGCCACGGGGGTCGTACCGAACTGCGCAGCATGCCCGAGTCGGGCACCGTCGTGCGGTTGCGGCTGCCCACCTCGTGACCGTGTCGGTGATGTCGCAGAGCCGGTAGATGCCTGCCACACCGGCGCGACACGCGGTCCCTAGCGTGGAGGGCACAGGCCGAAGCGGCCTGGCGAAACTGGGGGAGAGACTCGAAATGCGTATCCGTACCGTACTGCCCGCGATCCTGATCACCGCGACCGTCGCGATCGGCACCACCGCCTGCGAGGCCGGCGTCGAGAAGAAGAGCAGCTCCTCGGCGCCTTCGGCCGCCCCGGCCGCCCCCGGGAGTGGCACGGACGCATCGGTGCCGGCCGCCGCGAGCGGGCCGCCGTCGACCTCGGCCACCGGCGCGCCCAAGACGGGCAAGGCCACGACGCCGCAGACCACGCCGGCGGCGCCGAACACGCACCGCGACGCGCTGGTCATCTCCGGGACCGGCGCCCAGCCGACCGCCGACTGCACCGGCAAGGACGTGCGGATCGAGGGCAACGAGATCAACGTCACCCTGACCGGCTTCTGCCGCGAGATGACGATCTCGGGTGCCGACCACACCGTCGAGGTGGCGTGGGCCGACAAGATCACCGTGACCGGCTCGAACCACCTGCTGATGTACGGCGTCAAGGCCGACGGCAGCAAGCCCGACATCATCGACAACGGCACCAGCAACAAGATCTTCACCAGGTGAGCCATCCGGACGCCGGGCGCGATCGCGTCGCACACGCGATGCGATCGCGCCCGGCGGCGGACCAGGCCCGCTAGACTCGTCCCTGTTCGTGTTCGGTTCGGATCGAGACATACGAGGAGGTGGGGTTGATGACCGCGCGCAAGGCCACAGCCGTGTGCAGTGCCCGGATCACCCTCACGTCCCGGGCCGTGGCCTGACCTCGTTGTGATTCCCGCCCTCGCCTGAGCGTGAGCTCGCAGGGCGGCCGCCGATCCGAACCATCGAAACGGACGACCATCCATCATGAGCGACACCCGGTTCACGCGCGTCGAGACCGACGCCGACATTCCGACCGTGCACACCATCCACGCCCGCGCCTTCGAGACGCCCGCCGAGGCCGATCTCGTCGACGCGTTGCGCGTGGACCCGTCCTGGATCCCGGGCCTGTCCATCGTCGCCACCGACGCGAACGACCGGCCCATCGGGCACGCGTTGCTGACGCGTTGTCACATCGACGATGTGCCGGCCCTGGCCCTGGCACCCGTCGCGGTGCTGCCCGAGTACCAGGGCACCGGCGTCGGCTCGACCGCCGTTCGGGCCGCCCTGCGGGCGGCCGAGGACCTGGGCGAGCACCACGTCGTCGTCCTGGGGCACCCGGCGTACTACCCGAGGTTCGGTTTCACCCGCGCCTCGGCCCACGGCATCGGCCTCACCATCGAGGTCCCGGACGAGTCCCTGATGGCCCTCGCCTTCGACGCCGACCACCCGCTGCCCGGCGGCACCGTGCACTACGCGGCCCCCTTCGGCATCTGACCCACGGCAGGACGGGGGAGCCGGCGCGGTTTGCCCGCGCCCGGTAATACGTATTCCCGCGGCCTCGCCTCCCCGCCACTTCGTGGTCGGGAGGCGGGGCCTTTTCCCGGGCCGATTCCCCGCCGCGGACTTGTCGGGTGTGCCGTGGTCGATGATGCCTTGGCTCGATATTCAAGGCATGGCTTGATTTCCGTGGGATCTGCGAGGGTCCACCGATTCCCCAGGCGCCGAGGCTTGCGTCGGACAGGCGAGGAAACGTTCCTGCTTCACCGCTTCGCTGATCGATTGGTTGTGGTCGTGCACGATTATGATCGAGATCGGATCATCCGGTCAAGCGTGTGAGCTGGTGTGATTCCACACGGTCATCTGTGAATCACGGATGGCTAACATAGGTCTAGACCGGTGGCGACAGAACCGAAAGGCTCCGCTGTGTGCGCATTCCGGCGAGGTTCCGTTTACGAACGGTTCATTCTCGGATCGAGGTCCGCAGCGCCGAGTCGATGTTCCGCGCGCAATCGTGGGCGAGGCGGCAGTACCTGCAGGCGATAAACCATTCGACCTGCCTCGGGTGATGGTGCAATACGTGTCGGCCGAAAGTCCAAAAGATGTACGGCCGATATCGAATGCCTCCCCGGTATGACCGAACGCCGACGGCGAAGCCCTTCCCGGCCCCGGAGTCCGCCGCGCCACGACCCCGGTTGTTCCACGGCACCACGACCAACGCTCCGCCGAAAGGAACCACCCCGATGACACCCACTCGCACCACCCGCCTTCGGTCCCGCCCGCGCCGCCGCCGTCCGGTCGCCCTGGTCGCCGCCCTGGTCTGCGTCGCCACGGCCTGGAGCGCGTCGCCCGCCGCCACGGCCGCGCCGACGCCGACCACCGGGTTGGCCGCGGCGGCCACCGCTCCCGTCGCCGGCCCGGTGAGCCCGGCCCTGATCACCACCACCGCCCGGCCCGGCAACCGGGTCGCGCTCACCTTCGACGACGGGCCGAGTCCGCAATTCACCCCGCAATTGCTGCAGGTGCTCAAGAAGCACCAGGTCAAGGCGGTGTTCTGCGTCGTCGGCGAGCAGGTCGAATGGCAGGAGGCGACGGTCCGCGCGATCGTCGCCGACGGCCACACCCTGTGCAACCACACCTACCGTCATCGCGACCTGACCACCGTTTCCCCGGCGGACATCGACGCGGACATCCAGCAGACCAACGCCCGGATCCGGACCGCCGTTCCGGGCGTCGAGATCCCCTACTTCCGTGCGCCGTACGGCAATTGGGGCCAGTCGCCCGCCGTCGCCGCGAACCTGGGCCTGCGCCCGCTGAGTTGGACGCTGATGCCCGGCGACTGGGAACTGCCCGGCGTGGACGTGCTCCTGCAACGCCTCCGCGACGGCATCACCCCGACCGGCGTGGTCACCCTGCACGACGCGGGCGGCGACCGCCAACAGACGGTGGACGCGGTGGACCGCCTGATCACCGAGTACCACGCCAAGGGCTGGAGCTTCGACCTCCCGGCCCGCTGAGCCCCGCCGCCGCGTCGGACCGGGTCGGCCGGTCGATGACGAAGTCGCCCGAACGGCAACCCGGTTCGGCGCGGCGGCAGCCCCGATCCGCCTCCCCTCATCCGCCGGCCGGCGCCTTGATCCGGCCCGACACCAGCGCGGCCACCAAGGCAAGCAACGCGGTCAGCCCGAAGGTCACGCCCAGCGCGGTTCCCATCCCCGCGCCGTGGTCGTGCGTCAGGGCGAGCGCGCCACCACCGAGGCCGCTGAGCACGGCGACGGCGAAGGTCTGGGACAACTGGAGCGCCGCGCCGGTACGGCCCTGTTCCTCGGGCGGCGCCTGGGCGAGGACCGCCGCGGAGGCGGCGTTGTACGCGATGCCCATCCCGAGTCCGCCGATCGCCCAGCCCGCCACCGCCACCGACGGGGGCACGGCGTCGATCAGTACGGCGCCGGCCAGGATCGCGATGCCGAGGAACAACACGGCGCTGCCGAGCGCGCCGTGCGTCGGGCGAAGCCGCGCGCCGTGGCGATCGTCCCAGCGTGCCTGGAGCGCGGAGCCCGCCACCCAGGTCAGCGCGCCCGCCGAGAGTCCCAGTCCCGCCTCGACGGTGCTCAACCCGCGCAGCTCGGTCAGCCCCAGCGGCAGGAAGGTGTCCGCGCCGAAGTAGGCCCCCGCGAGCAGCCAGCGCATCGCGACCCCGGCCGGCAGCCCGCGTCGGGCACGGGTGGTGCCGGCGGGGGTCAGGGCCGCATAGGCGAGCACGGCGACGACCGCGCCGACCGACGCGAGCAGCACCATCGACACCGCCGACCCGAACTCGAACGCCACGATCATCAACCCGGTCCCCAGCGCGAGCACGAGACTCGACACCGGATCCGGAAGCCGCCGCAGGCCCCTCGCACCCGAAGCACGGGAGCGGCGCGAAGCACCGGAGCCGCCCGAAGCACCCGAAGCGCCCGAACCGGCGAGCGTACGGAGCGCGGGCAGCGTCAGCAGGCCCGCGAGCACGATCGGAATCGGCAACAGCAGGAACAACCAACGCCACGACAGTCGATCGGCGAGGGTGCCCGCCACGACCGGCCCGATCAGCGCCGGCAGCGTCCACGCCGACGAGGTGAGCGCGACCATGCGGGCTTGCAGATGTGCCGGGTAGGCCCGACCGATCACCAGATACGCCAACCCCATGATCGCCCCGACGCCCAGCCCCTGGACGAACCGCCCGGCCACGAACACCCACCACGTGGGCGCCACGCCGGCGAGCACACACCCCGCCGCCAACAACCCCAGGGCCACCGCGAGCGGTCGACGCGGCCCGATCCGGTCACCGGCCGTACCGGCCGCGACCGCGCCCAGGATGCTCGCGAGCATCAGCGCGGACAGACCCCAGCCGTACGATTCCAGCCCGCCGAGCCGCCGTGCGATGCGCGGCATGATCGCGACCACCCCCATGGCCTCGAACGCCACGAGCCCCACCGAGATCAACACTCCCGCCGAGAGCGCCCGATGCCCGTGGTCCCACACCCCCGCACGGTCGGTCGCATCGGCGCCGTCCACCGGCCCGACGGCACCGGCGGATGCCGGCGCGGCGGTATCGGTTCCCGACGGGGCGGGCGGAGCGCCCATCGGATCCGGCCGAGGCGTGCCGTCGGCCTTCGTCGCGTCGACGGTCGGTTCGAGTTCGCGCTGCCGTTCGGCTGGCAAGGTCGGCTCCCAGGTCTTCGTCGTTTTATGTTCCGTTCCGGAACGGAACGATATTAGACCCGATCTATACTCGTGACCATGGCCAGCTCCGATACGCGACTGATCCCCACCGGTCGGGGCCGTCCCCGCGACCACCGCATCGACGAGGCGGTGCTGGCCGCGACCATGCGACTGCTCCAGGAAGGCGGCTACGCCGACTTCACGATGGAGGCCGTCGCCGCACGCGCCGGCACCACCAAACCGGCCATCCGCCGCCGCTGGGCGTCACGTCGCCACCTCGTCGTCGACGCCCTCGTGGCCGCCATGGGCGAAGCCCCCACCCCGGACACCGGCTGCACCCACTGCGACCTCATCGCCGGCATCGCCACGCTCACCACCGCGTTCGCGGGCCCCGGCACCCGCCGGGTGTGGCCCGCCCTGGTCGCCGACATCGCCGCCGACCCGGCCCTGGCCGAGACCTTCTTCACCCGCCTGTTCGAGCCCCGCCGCGCCGCCACCGCCGCCGCGCTGCGCCGCGGCATCGACCGCGGCGACATCCGCGCCGACACCGACCTCGACCTGCTCCTCGACCTCCTGGCCTCGACCACCTACTATCGAGCGCTCTTCGGCCACCTCCCGATCACCGACAGCCTCGCCGAGGACATCGTGATGATCGTCATGTCCGGAGTGGCCACGCCCGCCTGGCGGGCGCAGCACGAACGCCCGCACCGCCACCCCTGAACACCCGCCACCGCCAAGGGGGAGTTCGCGTCCGCCACCGCCGGGTCGTCCGCCTACTTGCGGCCGACCCCCGCGTACATCCACTGGCGGTCCGCGTGCGGACGCGGCAGGCGGTCGGCCCGCCAGGAGGCGACCGGGACCACCCCGGGGTTCACCAGGCTCAACCCCGTGAACAGCGCGCATACCTCCGGGAGGGGGCGCGGGAACAGCGGGGCGGCCGAATGCCGATACGTCTCGGCGGTGGCCCGGGCCGCCTCCGGACGCAGATCGGCGGCCAGGTGCGAGAGCAGCAGCGCGCTCCCGGGCACCATGGCCGCCATCAACTCGCCCACCACGGACCGCGGATCGTCCGCGTCCGACAGATAGTGCAGGACCGCGGCCAGCACCACCGCCACCGGCCGGCGAAAGTCCAACCCGGACCGACCGCCCGCCCGCTGCAACAGCGCGCCGGGATCACGAAGATCGGCCTCCACCACGCGCACCCGCCCGGGCCGCGTGGATAACGCGCGGGCGTGCGCGAGCACCAGCGGATCGTTGTCGACGTACACCGCCCGCGCCTCCTCGGTCGCGAGCACCGCGCACTCGTAGGTGTCGCCGGCGGCCGGCAGCCCCACCCCGATGTCGAGGAACTGACGGATCCCACACCCGGCCGCGAACGACACCGCGCGGCGCAGGAACGCCCGATTCGCGAACGCCATCTGCCGGACCTCCGGCGCCAGGGCGAGCACGTCCGCCGCGGCGGCGCGGTCGATCGGGAGGTTGTTCTTGCCGTTGAGGTAGTGGTCGTACATCCGCGCGGGATGCGGCAGATCGGTCCGCAACGCGGAAAACCGGGACCGGGGCGCCGGCGCCGGCGGAGTCGCCTCCGTCGGCGCCGGCGCCCTGGCCGCAGGCACCCACGCCGGCGGTCGCACGCTCGGTCCCCGTACGTCCGGCCCCCGTGTGCCTGACGTCCGCGTCTCCGATGTCCGTACGACCGCCGCTCGCGCGTCCGCCGGGCAGCCGCCGTGAGGACTGCCACCCGGTGTCTGGTCAGGCATCACAATCATCGGCCTTCCCGACTGTCGACGCGCGAAATCGCGGGTCGCGGGCCGCCCGAATCGGGCGAGGCGGGGATACCCGCCGGGCGGTCCCGCAGCTTCCTCCGCACTGCCCCGGGAGGTCAGTGGCGGAGGAAATCCGTGACGACGGCGTCGAATTGCTCGCGTTCCTCAACGAAGGGCACATGCCCGCTCGCAGAGAACCTCGCCACCCGTGCGTCGGGCAAAACCCCGGCCAGCCATCCCGCCAGGTCTCCGGGGAAGATCCGACTGCGCTCACCGTAGACGAGCAGGGTCGGCACCTTCACCTCGGGCAGCACGGACCGCCAATCGGAATGCGCCATGTCCATCCACACCTCCAACGCGGAGGAGGTGTGCGTCTGGGTGGTCTCCGCATACGCCGCGTCCACCGCCTCCGCCGCCGGCGCTTCGGCGAAGCACGCCTGGATGAACGGCTTGATCGCCAGCGGCCGGGCGTATCGGACCGTCTGCGCGAACACCGCCAGATCCGCGGCCGAATAGCCACCCTGCAACGCGAACTCCCAGCCCGGAGCGTCCATGAAGCGCGGCGACTGATCGACGAACACCGCGCCGCGCAGTCCGTCGCAGCCGAACTGCCGGATATAGGACAGGATCACCGAGGTGCCCATGGACCAGCCCACCAGCGTCGACTCGGACAGATCCAACGCCCGCATCAACTCCCGCACATCACGGGCATATTGCGCCAACGAGTGCCCCTCGGGCGTCTTCCCCGACCGCCCGTGCCCGCGAAAGTCGACGGCGATCACCCGGTGCTCCGCCGCCAGGGCGGCGATATTGCCCGCCCAGAAGGTGCCGTTCATGGTCCAGCCGTGCAGCAACACCACCGGCCGGCCCGCGCCGTACTCCTCGTAGTACAGCGGAACGGCGTCGGACAACTCCAGATAGGGCACCGTCTCTCCTTCACTCTCGGCCGCCGAGTCGCCGACCCGCGCCACCGCAGTCTGGGCGAGCGCGCACCGCTTCCACCAGAGCGCCGAGGGGGGTTGCAACAACGTTGCAGATTCCGCTTACCCGGCCGGCCCGGGCAAGCTCACCCGGCGCCGGCATGATGGCCACATGGCGTTACGACCGAAGGTGCGCGATCGAGCCCTGGGCGGTGGATCGGCGCGGGGCGTACGAGACCCGATCCGGGCCTCCTGGTCACGCGCGCGCCGACACGGCCTGCCGCCGGACGCCTATCTCCCGCCGGTCACCCTCGACGACGACGAACTGGCCCGGTATCGCCAGGAACACCCGCTGCGCCCGATCTGGCCGCTGCTGCGCCGCTCGCTGGGCGGCCTCACCGCCGACCCCGGCCGACTGCTGTTCCTCAGCGACGCGCGAGGGCACCTGCTGTGGGTCCAGGGCGACAGCGCCACCCTGCGCTCGGCCGAGCGCGTACACCTTCTGCCCGGGGCGCTGTGGAGCGAGGACGCGGCGGGCACGAGCGGAGTCGGCACCACGCTCGCGACCGGCCGGCCGTTCCAGGTGTTCGGCGCGGAGCACTTCCTGTCCGCGGCCACCGCGTACACCTGCACCGCCACGCCCATCCACGACCCGGCCAGTGGCGAACTCCTCGGCACCCTCGACTTCACCTGCCCCGCACAGCACTGGCAACCACTGGCGATACCCCTCCTGGACACCGCCCGCCGACTGGCCCAGGCCGAACTGGAGTCCATCCGGCTGCGCGAGGAAGTGCGGGTCGGCAGCCGCTACACCGAGCGGATCGCCCGCCGACTCGGCACCCGCAGCGCGATCGCCGACCCCCGGGGCCGCATCGTGCGCTCGGATCCCCCCGGTTGGCTCCCGCAGCACCTGCCCGGACCGCCGACCGAGGGTCGCATGTTGCTCCCCGACGGGCAGCCCGTGCTGGTCGAACGCCTCGCCGCGGGCGGCCTGTTCCTGCTGATCGCCGAGGACGCCGGCGCCGGCGCCCTGACCACCGCCCCGCTGCGGTTCCACGCGCTGGGCCTGCGTCGGGCCCGCCTGGAGATCGCCGGCACCACGCACGAACTCACCCCGCGCCACGCCGAGATCGTCATCACCCTGCTCAGCGAACCGGGCGGAATGACGGCCCGGGCCATCGCCGACGCGGTATACGGCCCCACCGGCCGCCCGGCCACCAGCCGCGCCGAACTCGCCCGACTGCGCTCGATCCTGGGCCACCGCCTGGCCTCCGACCCCTATCGCCTGATCGGCCCCGTCGAAGCCGACTTCCTCGACCTGGACCGGGCGCTGTCCAGCCCCGGCACCCCCATCGACACCCTCCTCGACCGCTATCGGGGCCCACTCCTGCCCGGCTCCACGGCTCCCCGCATCCTCACCCTGCGCAACACCCTCCACGAACGCCTGCGCCACCGCGTCCTGGCCGCGGCCGACTACGACACCGCCCTGCGGTGGGCGAGGTGAACCCCGGACGCACCGGGGGTGCCTGGCGCAACGCAGGTGCGGGCGATAGGCTTTCCGGCGATGATCACTCTTCCTCGTTTCGAAATGGGGGTCCCGTCCGCGCAAGGTGAGTGCTGATGCTCACTCGGATCGCGAACAGGGATTCCAAACCTTCCTTCTGGCTGCGCGTGCGCGAGTTCGCCGTGCCGCCCTCCATGATCGAGACTGCGACCGCTCGTCGAGATGCCGGCGACTGGGCCGGGGCATGCGCCGCCGCAGGCATCGATATCGACGTACGGCCACGTTCGGTGGCACGCACGCACGGCCGGGACCTCGCGGCCCGACTGCGCGACGACCTGCGGCACTTGGCTCCGGATCTGCTGCGTTGGCACATGCCCAGGGTCGCCCCCGACGGATTGCTGCGACCGGGGCTGACCATCGCCCTGGCCCGGTACGACGTCGAGGACGAGAGCCGGGCCGGCCGAAGTCCGGTGTACCTGGTGGTCAGGACCCCGCCCGCGTGGGCGGACGCCGGTCAGCGGATCAGCCTCGCACTGTGGGACGGATCGCCCGACCGGGCCGAGGCCCTGCCTCGCTCCTACCCCCACCCGCATCCCAACCGGCGGTTCCGGCTCGACCTGCACCGCCACCTGTGGGATGCCCGCAGGAGCGCCGAACTGCGGGTCCGCTCCGGAGCCGACTGCCCGCCCACCGAAGGCCGTTGCGCCCCGGGCCGTGACCCGGATCCGGATTCGGACCCGCTCGCCACGCTGCCCTACGCGCACCGCTGCGCCGTGGACCGCTGGGCGGCCGAGGCGCGGATCGTGCTCCGGGCCGAGGGGCGGTCCGCCGGCAGCGTCCGGATACGGCTCGACGGCCGACATCGGCTGTTGCTGGATCCGGCCGCCGACGGCGACGACGTCGGGCCGCGCCCGCTGTGGCTCGGTTCGACGACGGCCGGCGACGCCCCCGGGATGCCGATCCTGCCGGACGCGGCGACCTGGGTGGCGCCGGATCTGGCGCTGCTGCGCGCCGGTTCGATCGACGTCGATCGGCTGCACCCACTGGTCGCCGCGGCGCTGGCACCGGAACGGGCGGCGGCCGGCCCGGCGCGCGTCGCGGACCGGGCGGCCCGACCGCACGTGGTGGACTGCCGGGGCGCCCGGCATCGGATCGGTCTGGTCGACGGAGTACTGGCGCCGCTGGACCACGACCCGGCCGAGATCCGCCGCGAGGAACTGCTCGCCGCGCTGACCGGCACGCCGCTGCCGTGCCTACAGGTCATCGACGAGGCGCATCGCCGTCCACACGCCCTCGCCGGCGTCCGCGAACGCCTGGACCACGGCGACACCGCCGGGGCCCTGGCCATCGTCGAGGGCCTGCTGGGTCGCGACGCGGTGCTGCGCAGCGGCCCGCTGCGCGACGAACTCGAATCGGCCGCGCTGCGCCGGGTCACCTACGGACTCTTCAGGGCCGGCCTGATGGACGCCGGAGCCCGCCGGGTCCCGGTGAACCATCGCCACTCGCGCGGCCACCGCACCTGTCCGTGCCATTCGAAGCCGCGTTGACCCGAGACCTCGACGCGCACACCCGTACTCCCCACATACCTCGCAGGACGACCGCCGCCCACCCCGGGACGTCGGTCCGCGGCCGCGCGTGCGCTGTCGCGATCCCGGCTGCCCGCACCCGAACCCGAAGGTGATCCCACGCATGTCCACATACACCCCGTACCGCCCGCCCGCCCCGAACACCCGCCCCACCGAAGCCGGTACACCCCGTCCCACACCCGGCCCGCCCCCCGTCGCCCCCCAACTCGACGTCGCCGCCCGCCTGTCGGCCCTTCTGCGCGAGGCCGACACCGAACCGCGTCCGGACACCCAACTGGAGGCCCTGACTCTGGCCGTGGCCGCCGACCTGCCCGTGCTCCTGTGGGGCGAGCCGGGCATCGGCAAGACCGCGGCGCTGACCCAACTCGCCGCGTCCCTGGACCTGCCGCTGACCACGGTGATCGCGAGCGTGCACGAGCCGTCCGACTTCTCGGGGTTGCCCATCGTCGGCGACGACCCCGCCGAGCAGGGTGTGCCGATGGCCCCGCCGGACTGGGCGGTGCGCCTGGTACGGGCCGGTCGAGGGCTGCTGTTCCTGGACGAACTGTCCACCGCGACACCCGCCGTACAGGCCGCCCTGCTCCGCCTGGTCCTGGAACGGCGGATCGGCGCCCTGCAGTTGCCGCCCGGGGTGCGGATCGTGGCGGCCGCCAATCCGCGCTCCTCGGCGGCCGACGGTTGGGAACTGAGCCCACCGCTGGCCAATCGATTCGTACACCTGCAGTGGACGCACGATCACGACGTCGTGGTCCGCGGGCTCGGCGGCACCTGGCCGCTGGCGACCCTGCCGCACCTGGACCCGACCGACCTGCCGGCGGCGGTGGCCTTCGCCCGCCGGGCCGTGTGCGGGCTGCTCGCCGCGCGTCCCACGCTCGTGCACCGGCTGCCGACCGGCGAGTCCCGCCGGGGCGGGGCCTGGCCGTCGCCGCGCAGTTGGGAGATGGCGTTGTGCCTGATCGCCTTCGCGACCGCGGCCGGCTCCTCCCGCGAGGTGCTCTCCATGCTGGTCCGGGGCACGGTGGGGGACGGTCCCGGGCTGGAGTTGCTGGCCGGCCTGGACCGGATGGACCTTCCGGATCCCGAGGACCTGCTCGCCGACCCGGCCGGCGCCGTGCTTCCCGAGCGCGGAGATCTGCGCCAAGCGGTGCTCGACGGGGTGGTGGACGCGGTTCGCAACCGGCCGGAGAAGGCCCGCTGGGACGCGGCCTGGTCGCTCCTGGTCCGGGCGATGGAGACCGGCGCCCCGGACCTGGTGGTCGTCCCGGCGACCACGCTCGCGTCGCTGCGTCACCAGGACTGGGAGGTCCCGGCCTCGATCGAGCGGCTCGCCGGCGTGGTGTCCCTTTCCCGGCGAGCGGACCGCACGGCCGCCCGGACGGGGGCGCACGAGGCGAAGGCGGCCCGATGACCGCAGACGCACCGGCGACGGCGAACACCGCGAACGCACCGGTGGTACGCCCGCGCCGACCGCTGGACCTCGACAAGCTCTTCGCCGCCCGGCTGTACGCGGCCCGGGCCCGCCCCTACCTGGCGACCGCCCTGTTCGCGCTGCACACCGTCGAGTCGCGGAGCGTACCGACGATGGCGGTCGACCGGCACTGGAGGTGCTATGTGTCGCCGGGGTTCGTGGACCGCACGCCGGAGGAGGAACTGGCCGCGGTCTGGGTGCACGAGGTGTCGCATCTGCTGCGCGACCACCACGGGCGCAGCGACCGGTTCGCCCGCGAGCACGACGCGGCCGGCCCGGGGGAGCGGTTGCGGATGAACATCGCCGCGGACTGCGAGATCAACGACGACGCCTTCGGCGACGGGCTGGTCCGACCCGAGGGCGCCGTCGTGCCGGAGATGCTGAGTCTGCGCGACGGCGAACCGATGGAGGACTATCTGCGCCAATTTCGGCTCGGGCCGTGTACCCAGGACCTGGCCTGGCTGGACTGCGGCAGTGGTGCCGACGGGCTGGAACGCGAATGGGAATGGGGGCCGGACGGCGCGCACGGCCTCAGCGTCCAGGAGCGCGACGCCGTGCGGTTCCGGGTGGCCGAGGGCATCACCGCCCGTCCGGGGAGCGTGCCCATGGGGTGGCGGCGCTGGGCGGAGGAGGCGTTCCATCCGCCACAGCCGTGGCGGGAGTTGTTGGGCGGGGCGGTGCGCTCGGCGACCTCCGGGGCCGGTGCGGGCGACGACTACACCTACGGACGGCCGTCCCGGCGCTCGGCCGGCCTGCCCGGCGTCGTGCTGCCCAGCCTGCGGCGCAAACCGCCTCGGGTCACCGTGATCATCGACACCTCCGGGTCGGTCAGCGACGCCGAACTGGGCAGCGCGCTCCTGGAGGTCGCCGCGATCTGCCGGGCCGTGGGCGGGCGTCGCGACCTGATCACGGTGGTGCCCTGCGATGCGGCCGCCACGATCGCGCATACGCTGTGCCGCGACGAGGGCATCCCGCTGGTGGGCGGCGGGGGCACGGATCTGCGCACCGGCTTCGCCAAGGCGCTGCGCACGCAGCCCCGACCGGACGTGGTCGTGGTGCTGACCGACGGCCAGACCAGCTGGCCGAGCTCGCGACCGTCGTGCCGCACGGTGGTCGGCCTGTTTCCCCGGCAGGTGCCCCGGTCGTGGATCGAGAACGATCCCGACTATGTGCCGGACACGCCCCCCGAGTGGGCCAGGGTGGTGGTGATCGACCAGGCGTCCGCCGCCCGGTGAGTTTCCGGCCTCACCGGGGTGAACAGCAAGGGCGCCGAGTCCGGTTGTCGCAGACCATGCCCGAAAGGGCGGCTGTGCGGTGTGGCTCGGGTCGCTTTTTGTGGGAAACCTACAACGCATCGGCGCCGGCATGCTCGATCCAGGACATGGGTGTACTCGTCGGTAACCAAGCAGGGTATAGATAGGTGCAGGCGACGCTCCGGTTCCCGGGCGTCGCCTTCTGCACGTGGGTACTTGGGAGGCTCAGCCGGTGTTCAGTCGTGTCGCGATCGTCAACCGTGGAGAGGCCGCAATGCGGCTCATCCACGCCGTCCGGGATCTTTCGGCGGAAACCGGGACGAGAGTGGAGACGGTCGCCCTCTTCACCGACTCCGACCGCGACGCGACCTTCGTCCGGGAGGCCGACCTCGCCTACCCGCTCGGCCCCGCCTCGGCCCGCCCCTACCTCGACCACGCCGTCCTGGAGCGCGCGCTCCTGGAGACCGGCGCCGACGCCGCCTGGGTCGGTTGGGGCTTCGTCGCCGAGGACCCGGCGTTCGCCGAACTGTGCGAGCGCATCGGCGTCACCTTCGTCGGGCCCAGCGCCGAGGCGATGCGCAGGCTCGGCGACAAGATCGGCGCCAAGCTGCTCGCCGAGGAGGTCGGCGTCCCGGTCGCGCCGTGGAGCCGCGGAGCGGTCGCCACCCTGGAGGACGCGCTGCGCGCCGGCGACGAGATCGGCTACCCGCTGATGCTCAAGGCCACCGCGGGCGGCGGCGGGCGCGGAATCCGGATGGTCGCCTCGGCCGCGGACCTGACCGACGCCTACCTGCGCACCAGCCAGGAGGCGCTACGCGCGTTCGGCTCCGGCGTGCTCTTCCTGGAGCGCCTGGTCACCGGCGCCCGACACGTCGAGGTCCAGGTGATCGCCGACGGCCAGGGCACCGCGTGGGCACTGGGCGTCCGCGACTGCTCGGTACAGCGGCGCAACCAGAAGATCATCGAGGAGTCCGCCTCGCCGGTCCTGGACCCGGAACAGACCGCACAGCTCAAGGCGTCCGCCGAGCGGCTCGCCGTCGCCGTCGACTACCGCGGCGCGGCCACCGTCGAGTTCCTCTACCACCCCGGCGAGAAGTTGTTCGCCTTCCTGGAGGTCAACACCCGACTCCAGGTCGAGCACCCGATCACCGAGATCACCACCGGCACCGACCTGGTCCGCCTGCAACTGCACGTGGCCGGCGGCGGCAGGCTGACCGGCCCGCAGCCGGCCGAACTCGGCCACGCCGTCGAGGCCCGGCTCAACGCCGAGGACCCGGACCGCGACTTCGCCCCCTCGCCCGGCCGCATCACGCGCCTGGCGCTGCCCGCCGGCCCCGGCATCCGGGTGGACACCGGGGTCAGCGAGGGCGACCGGATCCCGGCCGACTTCGACTCGATGATCGCCAAGATCATCGCCTACGGCCGCGACCGCGACCAGGCCCTGGCCCGGCTGCGCCGGGCGATGGCCGAGACCACCGTGATCATCGAGGGCGGCGCGACCAACAAGAGCTTCGTGCTCGACCTGCTCGACCAGCCCGAGGTGATCGACGCGAGCGCCGACACCGGCTGGATCGACCGGGTCCGCGCCGAGGGCCGGCTGGTCACCCACCGGCACTCCGCGATCGCGCTGGCAGCGGCCGCGATCGAGGCATACCAGGACGAGGAGGAGATCAGCCGGCAGCGGTTGATCTCCACCGCGCACGGCGGCCGCCCGCAGGTGCAGCACGAGAGCGGCCGGCCGCTGGATCTCAAGCTCCGCGGGGTCGGCTACCGGGTGAGCGTGGCCCGGGTGGGCGACCGGCGATTCCGCGTCGCGATCTTCGGCGGCGGCGGTGCCGCGCACCCGGCCGACGTCGAGGTCGAGCGGTTCGACACGCACAGCGGCCGGATCGTGGTCAACGGACACCGCTTCCGGCTGGTCTCGGCCACGCACGGCCCGACCCACCTGGTCGAGGTCGACGGGGTCACCCACCGGATCAGCCGCGACGAGGGCGGCGTCGTCCGCTCGCCCGCACCCGCGCTGGTGGTCGCGACGCCGATCTCGGTCGGCGACGAGGTCGCCTCGGGCGCGCCGATCCTGGTGCTGGAGAGCATGAAGATGGAGACGGTGCTGCGCGCGCCGTTCCGCGCCCGGGTCCGCGAATGCCCGGTGTCGGTGGGCAGCCAGGTCGAGACCGGCGCACCGCTGATGCGGCTTGAGCCGCTCGCCGAGGAAGGCAGCGAGGGCGCCGCCGAGGAAGGCCCGGGCGCCGGCGAGAGCATCGAGGTCGACCTGCCCACCGAGGCGATCCCCGCCTCCGCCGCCGAGCGGGTCGACCGCGGCCTGCAGGACCTGCGCAGCCTGCTCCTGGGCTTCGACGTCGACCCGCAGGACCACAAGCGGGTGTTGTCCGAGTACCTGGCCGCCCGGGCCGACCTCGGCGGCCGGCCGCTGCCGGGCGAGGTGGACCTGCTCAAGGTCTTCGCCGACCTGTCGGAGCTGAGCCGCAACAAGCCGGGCGGCGAACTCGACGTCGAACCGGACAGCCCGGTGCACAGCCCCCGCGAGTACTTCCACAGCTACCTGCGCTGCCTGGACCCCGAACGCGCCGGTCTCACCGAGGCGTTCCGGATCAAGCTGGAGCGGGTGCTGGGCCACTACGGGATCACCGACCTGGACCGCACGCCCGAGCTGGAAGCCGCGATCTTCCGGATCTTCCTGGCCCAGCAGCGGATGTCGACCGACGTCGCGCTGGTGTCCGAACTGCTGCGCCAGTGGCTGGCCGGCGCACCCCCGGTGGAATCGCTCAGCGAACGCGCCGGACTCACCCTGGAACACCTGATCGAGGCCACCCAGGTGCGCTTCCCCGCGGTGTCGGACCTGGCCCGCGGCGTGGTCTTCCGCTGGTTCGCCCAGCCGCTGCTGCGCCGCAACCGGGCCAAGGTCTACGCCGGCGTCCGCAACGAACTGCGGCACCTGGACCAGCACCCGGACGCGCCGGACCGGGCGGAGCGCATCCAGACCATGGTGGCCGGTTCCGAGCCGCTGGTCCGGCTGATCGGCCAGCGGATCGGCCGGCCCGGCCGCGACCACGCGCCGCTCCTGGAGGTGTTGACCCGCCGCTACTACGGCAATCGCGGGCTCGCCGAGGTCACCGTGCGCGAGCAGGCGGGTTGCCGGTTCGTCACCGCCCAGCACAGCGGCGCGGCCGGCCCGACCCTGGTGGTCACCACCGCCGTGGACATCGCCGCCCTGCCCGACGCGATCGGCGCGGTCAACGCGTTCGCCGCCGACGTGGCCGAACACGCCCTGGTGGCCGATCTCTACCTCACCTGGGAGGACCAGCCGGACGCCGAGGAGATGGCGGTGCGGCTGGGCCGACTGCTGGCCGAGCAACCGCTGCCGGCGGGCGTGCGCCGGATCACCACCACCGTGGCCGGCACCAGCGGCGCGGTGATGCACCACCACTTCACCTTCCGCCCGGACGGGTCCGGCCTCGCCGAGGACCGGCTGATCCGCGGGCTGCACCCGCAGATCGCCCGGCGGCTGCAACTCCAGCGGCTGCGCGAGTTCGACCTCACCCGGCTGCCCTCGGCCGACGAGGAGATCTACCTGTTCAAGGCCGTTGCCAAGAGCAACCCGGCGGACGAGCGGCTGATCGCGATGGGGCAGGTCCGCGACCTGACGCCGCTGCGCGAGACCGACGGCCGACTGGTCGCGCTGCCGGCGGTCGAGGACGCGATCACCGCGGGCCTGGACGCGATTCGCAACATCCAGGCGCAACGGCCGCAGAACAAGCGCTTCGACACCAACCGCATCATGATGTACGTCTGGCCGTCGACCGAACTGACCGCCGACGAACTCAACGCGCTGGTCCAGCGCATCCTGCCGACCACCGCCGGCGCCGGACTCGAAGAGGTCCAGTTCGTGGCCCGCCGGCGCACCGGCAGCGGCGAACTGACCGAGATCGCCGCGACCATCACCCTGGACCCGGGCCACGGCGCGAGCCTGTACGTCGGCGAACCGTCGACCGAATTGGTACGCCCGCTGGACGGCTACCGGCAGAAGGTGCTGCGCGCGGCCCGCCGCGGCAACGTCTACCCGTACGAACTGACCGGCATGCTCACCGGCGGGCACGGCACCTTCGTCGAGCACGACCTCGACGAGGCCGGCGCGCTGGTACCGGTGGACCGGGCCAAGGGGCGCAACACCGCGGCGATCGTGACCGGTGTCGTCGCCACCCCCACCGAGCGCCACCCCGAGGGCGTCACCCGCGTCCTGCTGCTCGGCGACCCGACCAAGTCGCTCGGCGCGTTGTCCGAGCCGGAGTGCCGCCGGGTGATCGCCGCGCTCGACCTGGCCGAGCGCCTGCGGGTGCCGGTGGAGTGGTTCGCGCTGTCCTCCGGCGCGCGGATCTCGATGACCTCGGGCACCGAGAACATGGACTGGGTGGCGGCGGCGCTCAAGCGCATCGTCACGTTCACCCAGGACGGCGGCGAGATCAACATCGTGGTCGCCGGGATCACCGTGGGCGCCCAGCCGTACTGGAACGCCGAGGCGACCATGCTGATGCACACCAAGGGCATCCTGGTGATGACGCCGGACTCGGCGATGGTACTCACCGGCAAGCAGGCCCTGGACTTCTCCGGGGGTGTCTCGGCCGAGGACAACTTCGGCATCGGCGGCTACGACCGGGTGATGGGGCCCAACGGCCAGGCCCAGTACTGGGCGCCCGACCTCCCGGCCGCGCGCGACGTGTTGATGGCGCACTACGACCACACCTACGTCGCACCCGGCGAGGACGCGCCGCGCAAGGCGGACACGAGCGACCCGATCGACCGTGACGTCTGCGACTTCCCGCACGCGGCCGTCGACAGCGACTTCACCACCGTGGGTCGGATCTTCTCGGCGGAGCACAACCCGGACCGCAAGAAGCCGTTCGACATCCGCACCGTGATGCGCGCGCTGTCCGACCAGGACCACCCGGTGCTGGAGCGCTGGGCGGGGATGGCCGACGCGGACACCTCCGCGGTCCAGGACGTGCACATCGGCGGTTGGCCGGTCTGCCTGATCGGCATCGAATCCCGCGCGGTACCGCGGCGCGGCTTCCCGCCCACCGACGGCCCGGACACCTACACCGCCGGCACCCTGTTCCCGCAGTCGTCGAAGAAGACCGCGCGGGCGATCAACGCGGCCTCGGGCAACCGGCCGCTGGTGGTGCTGGCCAACCTGTCCGGGTTCGACGGCTCGCCCGAGTCGATGCGCAAGCTGCAACTGGAGTACGGCGCCGAAATCGGCCGAGCCGTCGTCAACTTCGACGGCCCGATCGTCTTCTGCGTCATCTCGCGCTACCACGGCGGCGCGTTCGTGGTCTTCTCCAAGGCGCTCAACCCGAACATGACCGTGCTGGCCCTGGAAGGCTCCTTCGCCTCGGTCCTGGGCGGCGCCCCGGCGGCGGCCGTCGTCTTCTCCGGCGAGGTCAACAACCGCACCGCCACCGACCCCAGGGTGACCGACCTGCAGACGCAGATCTCCACCACCGTGGGCGCCGAGCGCGCCGCGTTGAGCGCCCGCCTCGCCGAGGTACAGTCCGCGGTCCGCACCGAGAAGCTCGGCGAGGTGGCCGCCGAGTTCGACGGCGCCCACGACATCCGCCGCGCGGTCGAGGTCGGTTCGGTGGATGCCATCATCGGCGCCGCCGAACTGCGCCCGAGGATCATCGAAGCCATCGAGCGCGGCATGAAACGCTGATCCGTCGCAGCACGTGCCGCGGCCGGGGTGCAGGACGTCGTACCGTCCCGCACCCCGGCCGCCGGCACGTCCGGGCCGATCGTCCCGCCCTTCCGGCGGGTGCCGCCGCAGCCCTCGGCGACGGTGTGTCATCGCACGGGAATTCACTGTGGCGGCCGAAAATCGTTGCTACGTTTGCTCTCTGCACATCCCGTATCACGCGGAGGTGGCAACCATGCCGGACGATTCCACGCTCGACGACCGGATCTACCTGTCCGATGTCGATCCGCACGCGTCCTCACCCGTCGAGAAGATCGATGATCTGCGCGCACGAGTGGTCCTGCACGTCCTGTTCGCCGACACGCTCCTGATCGGCGACTCGCAGAGCCTGAACAACAAGTACTTTCGCTCCCTGCTCTCGGCCGAGGAGGCCGAACGGGTCCGAGGGGAACGCCCGTTCCGGGACGTGGCCCCGCTGGCCGACCCGCTCCCGCCGGCCGCGTCCGCTCCGCTGTCCGACCTGACCCCGCTGCTCGACCGGGGGCACATCCGGGTCGCCCGGCGGCTGGGCAGCACGCTGCGCGAACTACGCGACGTACTGGCCGCGAAGGGGGTCGAGAACGCGGCCGAACCGGGCTATGCCGCCTTCCTCGACGATCTCACCCGGGAGCACGCCGTCGACTACGACGGCGTCATGGTCTCGGCTGCGTTCAAGGCCGGGGTGCTGCTGCGGGTCGAGGCCGGCGCGGAGGCGCGGACGGGGGACGCACGGGCGGTCCTGGGCGACCTGCGGGCGTGGGCCCAGGAGCAGCGGCCCCTGGACTACAAGGCGCTCAGGGACCGACTGGCCACGGTCCGCGCGGGGTTCCCCGAGGCGAGCGCGGACGTGGTGTCGGCACTGACCCAGGTCGACAAGTGGGCGGGGGAGTCCTATCGACACGCCCTGCCCGAGGTGCTCGACGCCGGCCTGGCCAGTCCGCGCGATCTGCCGGACCTGCTGCCGCAGTCGCGCAGCCACCGCGTGTTGCGGCTGAGCGGCCTGCCCTCGGCCATGTTGGACGAGACCCTGCTCGCCCGGCTCCCGGTGGACGTGCTCCTGGAAGCTCTCGACCAGCCCGCGCGCACCGCCCTGGTCGGCGAGTTGGGCGCGCTGCGTCGTGGCCTCGCGCCCGACACCGCGCTGCTGGGCGATGCCGCCGGCGAGTTCGCGGCCTGGATGTCGTCGGCATTCACCCGGTTGTTCGCCCATTCCGACGACCTCGCCGGTGCCCGGCTGCGCGCCGAACGCCGGGAGATGGAACTGCACCTGCACGAGGACCGGGAAAGCGCCCGCTTCGGCGCGGAGTTGTCCGTCCGGAGCACACCGGAGCCGATGCCGGCGGCGGAAGGCTCCCCGAACCTGTCGATGACCGTGGTCACCGGCACCGACGAGGAACAGCCCGAACAGCCGGCTCGGCTGCCGGTGTCGCAGCTCGACCCGCGAGAACGCGTGATGGTCTGATCAGGGCGGACGAGGCGCAACAGGTGTAACGGGAGGAGGGGGCGCAGTCATGACGGATCGCTCGGCGACCGGTCGGCGGCCAACACGAGCGCGAACGCCGCGAGCGTGACCCCGCACGTGACTCTGCCCTGCCCCAACAGGTCCAACATGCCCTCGTGGGACACCCACACCGGTTCGGCCACCGACTCCATCGTCTCGGGCCGGGCCACCTCGGCCGGCCCGCCGAGCACGGTCGCCGACACGACATGCACGGCACTCTCGATCAGCCCCGTCTCCGCGTGCAGGAGGCCGATGTCGCGGGTCGTCGCCGCGATCAGCCCGGCCTCCTCGCGCAGTTCGCGCGCGCCGGCGTCCGCAGGGCTTTCACCCGCCTCGCAACCGCCCCGCGGGAACTCCAACGAGGCCGCGCCGAGCGGATATCGGTAGGTGGGCACGAGCGCGATACCGGCCGGGCCGCGCGCGACCACCACCACGCCGGTATGCGACCACTGCCAGCGTAGGTACTTGCCCGCCCGGCCGCCCGGCGACAACACGTCGTCGTTGTAGAGCCGACCGTAGCGGTTGCCGAACACCTCGACCGCCCGTTGCCTTCGGATCGGGGCCGGGGACCCCGGAGTCTCCTGGTCGATCGGCATGTCGCCCTCACCCTTCCCATCCGAGGTCCGCGGGTACTCGGTTCACGAGCCACGCATCACGTATCACGCGTCATGATCGTGCTCCCCCGGCAGCCGTGCCAACCAGATCCGTTGCTCGGATTCGAACTCCCGGTGGCGACCCGCCAATTGGGCCAACGCTCGCAGCAGCGCGTACTGTCGGTCGGCGCGCTGGGTCATCACCCGCTGCGACGCCTCGGTCGGCAACGCGGTACGCAACGCGACGGCCTCCCGCATGACCGGGTAGGCATCGCGCTCCCGGTCCGCCCGGACCAGGGCGCGGGCCCGGGTGTGCAACCCCTCGGGCAGCCGGGCCGCATACCGACCGGGCTGCCGTTCGGCCAGGATCCGCAGGACCTCGACGAGCCGGGTCGCCGCGGTGACCGCGCCCTCCCCGGTCGCGAATCTGGCCTCGATCAGCACCTCCAGACACGTCACGAACGTGTCGTCGTGCCGGGCCCCGGGCCGCGCCCGCATGCACAGTGTCACCGCACGCGACGCCTCCTCGACCGCGGCGGCGACCTGACCGTCCGCGAGCCGCAACGACACGAGGGTGCTCAGCGCCGCGGCCTCGTCCAGTCGTCGCCGGGAGCACAGCACGTCGTCGCCGGTCGCCTCCGCTTCGGCGAGCAGTCCTCGATACCGTTCGACCGCGTCCGCGGCGTGCGCCAAGGCGGTGCCGAGGTCGCCGCCGCGATGCAGCAGCAGCGCCAGGTTGTTGAGCACCGCCGCGTATTCGCCGGCGTATCGCCCGGTGCGCCGATACAGGTCGTCGGCCAGCGCCGCGGCCTCACGGGCCGCGTCCAACGCGTCCTCGCCGCTGCCCGGGGTGTCCAGATCGCCCAGCCGAAGGGCGAATCGCGAGAGCAGCCGCAGCCGTTCCGCCTGGGCGGGCACGGTGAGCGTCGCGCTCCCGGGACCCAGCAGGCGGCGAAACGTCACCGCGGCGGCGGCGGACAGGCCCGACGGATACTCCGGCAGCCGCTCCTCGACCGCGGCCAGGACCGCCGGGTCGCAGGTTTCCAGCAGCGGGGTCATCAGCGCGACCAGCGGCTCCACGTGCGGCAACGCCTCGCCGGCGACCACGAGCGCGGGCAACACCACGGCCGGGTTGTCGGCCGCGGCGGCGCCGAGGGCGGCGTCCATTCGACGGTAGGCGTCGTGCACCTCGATCCGCCCGGTCCCGGTACAACCCCGGGCCCGCGCGAACACCTCGATCGTGCGCGCGGCGGTGGCCACCCGAGCGCCGATCGGCGCCGCATCGGGGGTCTCCAGGATCGCGGCCAGATACCCGACGACATTGCCGGAACTGACCGTCGAGGTGAACACCCGACGCATCAGGATCTCGCCGATGCGATCCGGCTCCATCGGGGCGACACCCTCGTCCTCGCCGGGATAGAGCGTCCGCAGACACGTGTACACCGCGGCGACGTCCGGCTCCGGGGTGCGCGCGAACGCCGCCCGGCACACCCGGAGCAACAACTCGGTCAAGGCGTCCGGGTCCCGCCCCGGAGCCAGGGTGGGCACCAGCAACAGCCCCTCCGAGACCAGCGTGCCGAGCGTCCCGGTGAGCACCGAGCCCACGGGGAGTTGGCCCTTGAGCACACTCGACCACGCGTGCAACTCGTGCGTGCAGATGCGGGTCAGCGGATCGTCGGTCTCGATCCAGGTGTCGCCCTGCCGCATGGTCAACACCGCGTCCAGCGCGAGCGCCAGCACGCTCAACGGCGAATCCGCCGCGGCGGCCCGGGCGTCCAGGGTGCGCGGTGCCCGCAACCACGGACAATCCAGGTGCGCGGCGAACGTGTCGAAGGCCAACGTCGCCAGCGAGGTGGAGCCGCCCGGGTCGAGTCGGCCGGTGAGCGCCTTCTCGTCCGCGTCGGCGGGCATCCCGGTCGACGTGCTCAGTGCCTGCCACAGCGGTTCGACGGATCGGGCCAGCAACAGGATCCGCAGCCGCGAACCATCCGGGAGGTGGTCGTCCAGGTAGGCCAAGAACGCGGCGATGTCGGGCACTTGGCCCTCGGCGTAGTCGAGCACGACCAGTACCGGAATCCGCACCGCCAACGCGGCGACGAGTTCGGCCTGCCAGGCCGGATCGGCGGGCGCACCCGGCGCCACGAACCCGGCGTTCCAGCCCTCGTTCCGAAGCCGGAGACCGAGCTGCGCCGCGAGTCTGGTCTTACCGGCGCCGCCGGGCGCGTGCAACAACCGCAGAGCCAGGTCCGGTTCGCCCGTGCACCACGCGTACAGCGCGTCGACCTCCGGCCGAGGCACGAAGGGCATCACGTCGCCGGCCAGCAACCGGGCCGGGGTCGCGGGCCGTTCGCCCGTCGTACCCCGTTCCCGGGAGCGCCGGAACAGTCGTTGTTGCCGGGCGTCGAGCAGCACCGCGATGTCGCGCCACCGGGTGCCCGGCCGGTGCGCGTCCGCGTTGCGGCGGACCGACTCGGGCAGGTGCGCGGCCACGGCGCCGATCGGGATCAACCAGCCGCCGCGCTCGTCGTCGACGTCCCGGGACGACTTGAGCACGCCGCAGACCCGGCCGGTGCGCGGATCGAGCACCGGGGAGCCGCTCAACCCGCGCAGCACCTGATCGCTCTTGACCCGGGTGAAGCGGCCGCTGGGACCCGCGACCTCCAGATCGAGGGTCTCCGGCAGGCTCAAACCCTCCAGGCTCTCCCGGCTGTACCCGTAGGCGGCCACCTCGTCGCCGCGCAACGGTGGCCGCTCACCGAGCCACACCCCGATGCTCTCGACGGGGGTATGCAGCCGCAGCTCGGCGAGGTCGGGGAACGGGTGGATCCCGCCCGGGGTTTCGGGCGGGATCGAGCGCACCACGTCGACCTCGATCCAGGTGCCCGCGAGCGCGACGGACAGCCCCGTCGAGTGCCCGTGCACCACGTGCGCACACGTGAGCACGGTGTCCCCGGCGATCAGGAACCCGGTCCCGAGATAGGTGTCCCGGATGCGGATGCGCACCAGTTCGCCGACGATCGCATCGTCGAGCCGAGCCGCGATCAGCCGTTCGTCGTCATCGCCGAACACTCGGCCTCCACCCTCGGAACGAACCGATGCCCGGATCCGCGATCACCGGCGGTCAGAAATCGGCGGAGTCCGGATACCCCGCCGACTCGCCGGCGCCGGTGTCCACCGGCGAGCCGTCCGCGCGTCGCGGATCCAGCCGAACCGTCACGTGATGTGTCGCCTTCGCCGCCCGTTCGCCGCGCCCCTCCAGGCTCGCCACCCCGAACCGCAGGCCGCCGCCGGCACCCTTGGTCCGGGTCAACTCCATCCCGAACTCGACGGTGATCTCGCCGAGACGAAATCGCACGTCGGCCCCGGCGCTGCGGCGCTGGGCCTCGGCGACCTGGACCCGCAACAGCTCGATGGCGTCCGCCAGATCGAGCCAGTCGTCCGTATCCGCGCTCATCGCACTCCCCTTGCCGCACCATCGGTCACCGGGTTCGGACCGTGTGTGCCCAGCTTGGCATTTCTCGACGGCGGTGCGCGAAGTTTCGGCCTGCCGCGCCGAGTTCCCTCGTCGGTCGCGGCGCTCGTTCAGCCGATCAGGCTCCACGCGGAGAAGGGCGCGTCGGGGGATCCGGCGTCCTGGTGGGCGAAGTACAACATGCCGTCGGTGCCGATGTGGAACATGGCCGGACGTCCGTCGGCGCGGGCCACCACTGCGGGCGAGTCGATGACCGTGGCGGGGATCCGCTGCCAACCGCCGAAACCGGATCCGGACGCGGAACCGGTCTGCCAGTTCACGGTGATGCCCGACTCGTCGTTGCGCGTGTACAGCAGGATCCGGCGGTCCGAGCCCGACGCGACGAGTGGCTTGCGGGTTCCGCCGGTGTTGCCCAGGTCGCCCGTCGTCTGCTGCCAGGCGCCGGCGACATTGAGCTGGGTCACCACCCCGACGTCACCGGTGTCGGCCGCCCGGTAGAAGACCCGGATCTGGCCGCTGCCGCCGACGATCGCGCTGGGAGCGCTTGCCACGTTGTCGGCCACCAGGTACGGGTTGTGGGCGAACGTGCCCTTGGAGTCGGTCTGGTACCACGTGGCCAGCCGCCCTTCCCGGCTGCTCCCGGCGCCGAGGGTGGCGGCGAAGAGTTCGATGTGGCCGACGTCGTTCAGGACCGCGCTGAGCCCGTCCTGCACCCCGGTCCCGCCGATGTCCTTCCAATCGAGATCCCACCACCCGTTCGTCGGGTCGCTCTGGTAGACGGTGCTGACGCCACCCCCGCCGTTCTTGACGAAGATTTGCAGTAGGCCGTCCGCGTTGCGGACCATGATCGGGGTGCCGACCTGAGGCCGATTGACCACGCCCAGGTAGTCGTTCGGGTTGCCGAAGTCGCTCCACGACGCCGCGAAGTTCCCGTTGACCGAGGTCTGATGGATCGTCACGATGTGGTGATCGTCGAGCCGCCGGCCGAGTAGTTGCAGCCGCCCGTCGTAATTGGGGGCGACCGAAAGGCCCGGGGCGAGCGGACCACCGGGCCACGGCAACTCCTGTGCGGAGCCCCACGAGCCGTTGGTGGACTGTCGCCAGGTGACGACCTTCTCGCCGATCACGGCGAATGCCTGAAGTGTGCCGTCCGCGTTGCGACCGACCCAATCCGAGCCCCTGGACCATCGTTCGTGGGCGGGATCGCGCCAGTCATCGTTGCCTCGTGCCCCGGTCGCGATGTCCGTGTAGGCGGTGATGGCCGCCCGCTTGTTGTACAGGTCGTCGGCGGCGAGGTTGTTCGGACCCGCCTCGACGTTGTAGCCCCGATAGGACGTGACGAACAGCCGGGCGCTCTCGGACGCGCTGTAACGGGCCACCGCTTCGTTCGCATAGCGTGCGGAGGCGACGTGGTCGGGATGATCGTGCAGGGCGTCGCCGGTTCGATATCGATTGTCCGGCAAGGCGTCCATCGTCCGCAGGGATGCCGGCCGGTATTCGCGGATCAACTGGTAGACAGCGGTGGCGATATCGTCGCGGTGATAGGTGAAACGGTCGTCGACACCGGTTTCGGGTGATGCCGGATTGCTGGTGACACAATCCGAGACATCACCGTTTTGCAGTGGCAGGAGACATTCGCCGTCACGTAGGTTGAGGAAAATCAGCCGAATATCGTCGCGCTCGTCCAGGGTGTACACCTCGGCCAGCGCATCCGCCACGGCGATCGAGGAACCGGTCCACGTCGAGCCCCATTTCTCGGCCATCGCCGCATAGGCGGCCATGGCGCCCCGCTGCCGGACATGCGGGCTGTCCTGCTGGTAGCCGTCGGTGAGATAGATCGTCGTGGACGGCGCGCCCGCCCGGATGCCCTCCACCAGCTCGGGGTTCATGAAGAACAGGTCGTCATCGGGATGGGCGGCAATCTGCATGAAGCCGTCCGGCGCCGCGAGCGGATCCGCCGATACCGGCCCGGTGGTGCCGAGGATTAAACCCAGCGCAAGTCCGACACTGCCGATCACGCGATACACGTGGGATCGCATGTGCACTCACCTTTCGTCGTCCGAGTCGACCCCGCATCGTTTCGCCCGACCCGGAACAAGTCAACAACCGATGAGTCGGCGGATTTTCCGGCGAATTGCGTTTCGGCGGTGGCGGCGCGGCTAGGCTTCGATGCCGTCGTCGGCCGGTACGTCCGCGTCCGTCGGTTCGAGGACGAAGACCGGGATGCGGCGGTCGGTGCCGCGCTGGTAGGTGTCGAAGTCCGGGTACGCCTGCACCGCCCGGCGCCACCACAGGTCCTTTTCGGCCTCGAACACCTCGCGCGCCCGGTACGCACGGATCGCCGTGCCGTCCTGGAGTTCGACGGCCGGTTCGGCGACCAGGCCGGCGTACCACTGGGGGTTGGTCGGCTCGCCGCCCTTGGACGCGACGGCCGCGTAGTGCCCGTCGTGCTCGACGCGCATCACGGGCGTCTTGCGGACCTTGCCGGTCTTGGCGCCGCGATAGGTGAGCAGCACGGTGGGCAGGCCCTTGATGGTGACCCCGTCGGTGGTGCCGGTGCGGACGATCTGCTCGACGTGCTCGCGGACCCACGCCGACCCGCTCGGCTCGTAGTCGCCGGCCGACGCCACGCTCTGCTCGACCCGGCCGGCCGGCCCCGATTCCGCGGTCGCGCCGGCGTGGCGGCCGTGCGGGTGACGGGGGCGCCTGGTGTCCACGTTGGCGGTCACCGCCGCGAGGATGTCGGGCAGTTCCGCCACGGTCCGAGCGGGCAGGCCGGCCACGGACTCCGCCGCGAGTGTGCACCACAGTTGCTTGACCTCTTCGGCCAAGGCCCGGCCGGCGTCCGTGAGTTCGACGATGCCGGCGCGCTTGTCGGCGGGGTCGGGCGTGCGCCGGATGTAGCCGGCCGCCTCCAGCTTGCGAGCCATGAGCGTGATGCTGGGTGGTTCGCAACCGAGTGCCTCGCCGAGCTGGGCCTGGATCATCGGGCCGGTGCGGGCGAGTTCGAGCAGGAGCGCCTCCTGACCGGGGTGCAGGCCCAGGGGGGCCAGCAGGGCCGAGGCCCTGGCTCGATGGCGCAGGCTGAGCAGGCGGATGGCCTGGTTGAGGGTGTCGGCGTACTCGAAGTCCACGGGCTCTCCTCGATGGAAAGGTTATGCGGATAACGTTATGCGCATAACCACTTCGATGTCGAGTGGGATGCCGAGTGCGATGCCGGGCACGTCGATACCGGGAGCCGGTTCGGGTGGGTGGGGGGGCTCACGAACGGGCGAGGCGTTCCAGGCGGTGGTGGAGGTGGTGCACGTAGTCCTCGGATTCGGGCTTCATCAGCACGCTGCGCAGGATGCGGGCACCGTCGGCGTCGGCGGTGATCTTGGGGTGGCGGGCGATCAGCCGCTCGGCGTCGATGCGCAGGGTGCTCAGGAAGACCGGGTCCTCGGTGTCGGTCATGCCCTCGTGCAGGATGCGGGCGGCGGCCGTGTCGATCCGGGAGAGGGTGTTGGGGGAGGTGACCGGGAAGTAGCCGACGATGTCCAACTCCGGGGGCTGGTAGAGCTCCAGGCAGTCCGACTGCTCGATCAGGTCGGCCCACCGCAGTGCCGCGCGGCGGCCGGCCGCCAGGGCCTGCCCGAGTCCTTCGCGGGTGGGCGGCAATACCTGGAAGGTGAGCCACAGGCCGGCGGCCGCGGCGCCGGCGCGCGAACACTCCAGGCTGATCTCGCCCAGGTGCAGTTCCTCGGAGGTGAAGTAGGTGTAGGGCGAGTCGTGCAGGTAGAAACGGCCGACCGAGGGGTCGCGAAACATGACGGCGCCGCATCCGTAGGGCTGTAGGCCGTGCTTGTGCGGATCTATCACGATCGAGTCGCACCGGGCGATGGCGTGCCACGGGGCCGCGGGCAGTCCCTCGGGGCCGTCGGCGCCCGCCAGCAGGGTGAAGAACCCGCCATAGGCGGCGTCGACGTGGATCCGCACGTCGTATCGCTCGCGCAACGCCTGCACCCGGTCGATCGGTTCGACGGCGCCGAGCGCGGTGGTGCCCGCGGTGAGGACCACGGTGCCGACCCGCCCCGTCCGCAACAACCGCTCCAGCGCGTCGACGTCCATGCGCCCGCGATCGTCGACCGCGACGGGGTGGCCGTCCACGCCCAGGACGCCACACATGCGTCCGTGCGTGTAGTGGGCCTCGGTGCTGTAGGCGATGCCCTTTCCGGGGTGCAGTTCGCGGGCCACGAAGAGGGCTTCGAGGTTGGCGATGGTGCCGCTGGTGGTGAGGTGCCCGAGGTGGGTGTCGTAGCCGAACATGCCGGCGAGCTGCGCGACGACCTCACGTTCCATCTCGGCGGTGGCGGGCCCCCCGTCCAGGGCGTGGTTGTTGGGGTTGATCAGCATCGCGGTCAGGTAGCCCACGATCGCCGCCGGATGGGGTGGCTTGAGCATCTGTCCGGCGTAACGCGGGTGAAAGAAGGGGTAGTTGTCCGCCAGGCGTTCGGTGAACGTCGCGAAGGCGGCGGCGAACCGCGCGTCGTCCACGGCCAATGCGGGATGGCCCGGGTAGGGGCCGAATCCTTCGGACCAGTGCTCGTTCGATGTCACGGCGGCCTCGAGCCAGTGGCGCAGATCCATGATCCTCTCCTTCTGTTTCGTGCCGGAGTGGTGCCGGGGCGGTGCCGGAGCGATGACGGGCCGATGAAGGCGGCGGGGCGGAGGCGACACGCGCCGCGGCTCATCATTTGATCCCAAACAAGCTAGCCCGGCCGTCGGAGGCGGTCAATACCGCCCACCTGCCGCCGCGGCCGGAACGATCTTGTGCTGATCATGGTGCCGGGCAGCGCGCTATCGGCCGCCGGTGGTTGTGGAGTCGTCCCGTCGGGTGCACAGACCAGGGAGAGCCAGGATGCTTGAACGTGCCGAAGCCGACCTCGGCGAAAGAGTCGCGATACTGGCCGTGAACGCCGCCCGGCAACGCCTGGGCTCCGCCGTGGAGTCGGGCTTCGCGATCGGCAGCCTGGCGCACGGGGGATTCGTGGCGGCGGTCAGCGACGTGGACGTCGCCTTCGTCCTGCGGGACGACGCGCACGATGCGACCTCGGTCATGGCGCAGGTCAAGGAGGACGTCCGGGACCGGTGCTCGGGAACCGAACTCGAAGCCCTGGCCGACCGACTCTCGCTGTTCTGGGACACCTGGGAGTGTCTGGAGCGGAATCAGGAATCGGGCCGGTTCCCGGCGATCGACCGGGCCGACCTGATCGAATCGGGTCGACTGCTCTTCGGCACGGACCGTCGATCGGTGTGCACACCGCCGTCCACGCTCGATCTGGTCGCCTGCGGAGCCACGTTCTTCGTCGCCAAGTTCCACCGGCGCGCCTACATCGAGACGCTGCTAGACGGGGAACGACTGGTCGACTCGGGTCGACGCGCGGTCACCAAGGCGGTGATGTTCCCGGTCCGGATCCTGTACACACTGGAGCGGGGAGTGCTCTCCGGAAACCGGGCCGCCGCCCGGTACTACACGGCGGCCCGACACCCCGGAGCCGAACTGGTCGCAGCGTGCGTCGATTGGCGCGAACAAGGCATCGAGTCGACGGACCGGGCGCGGGCGCTGATCGACGAACACCTGGTCGACATCTATGACTTCGCCGCGCGGGAACAGGCCCGCTTCCTGGACGGCGTCGGATTGCCCGCGTCGAGCCGGCAACTGCGCGACTTCGCCTCCGCACTCCGGCCGACCGCCCGGGCGTGAGACGCCGCTAACCGGCGGGCCGGGTCGCCCGGGCGATCCAGTCCAGGTACGGTCGCGGCCCGAACTCGATGGGCAGCGCGATCACTTCGGGCCCGGCGTACGGGTGTTCCTCGATGAGGTGGGCGGCCAATTCGGTCGCTCTCCGCGCGGTGGTACGGAACATCACCTGCCACTCGACCCCGTCGCAGACCGCCCCGAGGTGGCGGTACGTGGTGGCCACGGGGCCGGTCACCTGGCCGGAAGCGGCCAGACCGGCCTCGACGGCGGACCGCGACAACCGGGCGGCGGTCGCCTCCTCGTCCACGGTGGTGATCACGATCACGTAGTCGGCCATGTCGGAACCCGGCCCTTCGGGCGCGGTCATCCGCGATTCGCGTGTTCGTCACGGACCACGGCCGCGCCCGCGGTGACACCGCCGTCGACCACGACGGTCTGCCCGGTGACGTAGCCGGACAACGGACTGAGCAGCCAGGCCGCCGCGTTGGCCGCGTCGTCGCAGGAGCCGAGCCGGCCCAGCGGGGCCCGGCGGGCACGCTGGGCGAGGGCGTCGGCCTCGGGGTAGAGATCGCGCAACAACGGCGTGTCGGTGGAGCCGGGGCTGACCACGTTGATCCGGATGCCGTCCCCCGCGTACTGCAGCGCCGCGGACTTGCTCAGCCCGATCACCGCGTGCTTGGTCGCCGAGTAGATCGGACTCTGTCCATGGCCGATGTGCGCGGCCACCGACGCGCAGTTGACGATCGCGCCGCCACCGTTGGGCAGCATGGCCCCGATCTGGCTGCGCATGCAGGCCCACACCCCGCGCAGGTTGGTCGCCACCACGTTGTCGAAGTTGTCGACGGTGTCCAGGTGCAGCGGGCCGAACGCGCCGAAGGTGCCCGCGTTGTTGAACGCCCCGTCCAGTCGGCCGAATCGGGCGATCGTCTCGGCCACACACGCATCCATGCCGCTCTCGTCGGCGACGTCACACTCGGCCACCAGGTGATCGGCGGCGGGCAGGCCGTCGGCGGTCTCGTGCAGCGCGTCCGCATTGCGTCCGACCAGTACGACCCGCGCGCCGAGCCGGGCGAACAGCCGGGCCGCCGCCCGGCCGATCCCGCTGCCCGCCCCGGTGATCAGCACTACGCGGTCGTTCAGTTCCAGGCTCATCGGTTGGCCACTCCGTTCGATGATCATCAGATGTGCAGTCCGCCGTTGACGTCGATGACCGTGCCGGTGGTGTAGCCGGAGTGTTCACCGCACAGATGGCAGACCATGCTCGCGGCCTCGGCCACGGTGCCGAATCGACCGGCCGGGATATGGCTGACCCGGTCGGCGGTCCACTGCGCGGGCTTGTCCTGCCAGGCCCGGCGAATACGATCGGTGCCGATGACCCCGTGCGCGACGGCGTTCACCGTGATGCCGTGCGGGGCCAGCTCGAAGGCGCACTGCTTGGTGAACCCGATGACGCCCGCCTTGGCCGCGACGTACGCGGCGTTGCTGAACCGCGTGTAGGTGCGGCCCGCCACCGACGCGAGGTTGACGATGCGCCCCCAACCGGCGGCGATCATCGCCGGGGCGCACAGCCTGGTCAGGGTGAACACGCCGGTCAGGTTGTGCGCGACGGCGTATTCGAGATCGGCTTCGGTCAACTCGGTGAGCGGTCGCGGTCGGGTGTCACCGCCGACGCCGTTGACCAGGACACCGGGCCGGCAATCCTTCGGGAGCGCGGCCACCGCGGATTCCAGCGCCCGCGCGTCGGTCACGTCGACCACCAGCGGATCGCAGGCCAATCGCCCACCGAGCTCCGCCGCGACGCGGTGCACGGCCTCCGCGTCCCGGTCCAACAGCACCAGTCGCATGTCCCGGGCGGCCAGGCCACGCGCGACCTCGGCGCAGATGCCGTTGCCTGCTCCCGCGACCAGCGCCACTCGCCGTTGTGCCGCCACCATCATGTCCTCCGCCAGCCGCTGTCGGGTTGCCACGTCGCCGGACACCGGGTGTGCCGCAGCAGGTTCTCGGTGGGCTCGATGCCGGTGCCGGGCCCGGCCAACGCCGCCACGCGATGCGCGGTCCGGTCGACCGTGAACGCGGGCTCGGTCAGCGGCTCGGGGAACCACTCGTCGCCTCGACCCGCCTCCACCGTCTGCCACAGCCCCCAACCGGTGGCCAGCACCCGGCTCGCCGCCCACAACGGGCCGACCTCCGCGACATGCACGCCCAACTGACAGCCCAAGCCGAGCTGTCGGGCTCGCAACGCCAGGCGGGCCGAGGCGAACAACCCGCCGCACTTGGACAGCCGCACGTTGATGTGGGTGGCCGCGTCGGCTTCGGCGGCGGTGCGCAGGTCCGCCAGGTCGGTGCACGACTCGTCGAGCATGATCGGCAGGCCGGTGCGCCGTCGAAGCCGGGCCAACTTCGGCCACGACCGGGCCCGCAGGGGTTCCTCGACCCAGGCCACGTCGGTGAGTTCCGGCGCGATCCGCTCGGCCTGCTCCGGTGACCAACCGCCGTTGACGTCCAACGAGATCCCGGTGTCCGCGCCCAGCCGGTCGCGGGCCCGGGACAGGCGCTGCACGGCGGCGCACGGGTCCGCCACCTTGATCTTGACATGCCGCAGCGACGCCCTGGCCTGCGGCGTCAGGTCGTCCAACGTCGAGGCGACGTCACGAGAGAGCGGGATGACCAGGCTGACCGCCGCCGGACCGCTGCGGCGCAGCCCGGCGGGCAGGTTCGCCCCGTCCCAGGCGGCCGCGACGTCCAACACCTCGGCCAGTGGCCGTTCGAAGTGTCTGCACGCCGCGTCGAGCAGCGCGATCTCCACCGCGGCGGCGGCCGACGGACCCGCGACGAGGCTCGGCAGGTCGAGGGCGGCGATCGAGGCGATGGTGGCGTCGAACGAACGCCAGTCGATGCGTTCGGCGAGCGCCGCCGGGTCACAACGCCGCAGGGCCTCGATCGCGCCGGCCGTCGTCTCGCCGGTGACATAGTCGCGCGGGGCTCCCTCCCCCCAGCCGCACACGTCGCCCAGGTGCAACTCGACCAGCACGGACTCCGATCGGCGGCGCGAGGCACCCGCGTGGTCGAACGTGGTGGCCATCGGCACGGTGGCGACATGCAGGCGTACCCGGCTGATCACCGACCCTCCCGGACCCGGTCGGCCAGCCAGTCCCAATACGCGGTCCTGGCCCGGCTGAACTCCAGGTAGTGCACACCGGTATCGAAGACCCGCTCCTCGGCCGCGGGCGCCAGCCGCCGCAACTGCGCCCGCGCGGCGCTCAGATCGATGATCGGATCCTCGGCGGGCATCGCCACCTCGACCGGTATCTCGCCGTGGGGGGATCCGTGGACGTAGCGATCCTCCAGGTGCACGAGCGTCGCCTGCGTGGCGGCGGTGATCCGCCGCAACATCAGCGGATCGGCGGCCAGGAAGGCCAGGTACTCGGGCAGGTCCGTGTAGGCGTGGTTGGCCAGCCCGACCTCCTGCGGCGCGGATCCGGACCGGTCGCGGCGCTCCGCCAGCGCCGCCGGATCGTGGCGTGAGCGCTGTTGTCCCAGCGCGGGCGCGCACAGGATCAGCTTGCGCACCGGCAACGCCCGGCTGCACCACAGCGCCGCCAGCACGCTGCCGCCCAGGCTCTGACCCAGGGCGACCAGCGGCCGATCACCCACCTCGTCGGCCACCGCGTCGACGGCCCGCGTGTAGTCGTCCAAGACCTGTTCGGCCGAGGGGAGATGCCCGCGTTCTCCCGGGCTGCGACCGGAACCCCGGCGATCGAGCGCGTAGACGTCGATGCCGCGTGCGGTCAACTCGGGTCCGGTCTCGTACAACCACCCCGCGTGGCTCTGGATGCCGTGGATGTAGAACAGCGCCGCGACGGAGTCGGGCGTCGTCCACCGGTGCAACGCGAGCGCGAGTCCGTCGTCGGCGATCAGGGTGCCGGTGCCGGCCATGTCCCCTCCTCAGTACCGGACGATGTTGACGTCCGGGTCGAGCCGGACGTCCACCAGGAGCGGGCCGTCGAGGGTCGGCACGAACTCGCCGACCGCGTCGAGTTCCTCGATCTTGCGGACGGTCAGCGCCCGCGCGCCCATGGTCGTGGCCAGGGCGGCCAGGTCCGGCCAGGCGTAGGCCGAGTGGGCGGGGTCGTAGCCGTGGTTCCTCAGCTTGTAGTGCTCGGCGCCGTAGGCCCCGTCGTTGAGCACCAGCACGACGATCGGCAACTTCTCGCGCACCGCGGTGGTGAATTCGGACAGGTGCATCATGAAGCCGCCGTCGCCGACGGTGGCGATCACCGGCCGGTCGTTGCCCGCGAGTGCCGCGCCGATCGCGCCGGCCAGGCCGAGTCCGATCGAGCCGAACCCGCCCATGGTGGTGAAGTGCAGCGGGTCGGCGACGCGCAGGTAGGGCCAGACGCCCACATTGAACCGGCCGATGTCACTGACCACCGTGCGTCGCGCGGGAAGGATCCGGTCCAGCCGGATCATCGCCGACCGGATGTCCACGGTGTCCGTCCCGGAACGGTCCACGAAGTCGGCCTGCGGGATGTGGCGGGCCATCGCCTGCTCGATCTTGTCGGCCCAGCGCCGATTCCCGGCGTGATCCGCCTCCCGGAGCAGCGAGTCCATCGCCGCCGCGGTCAGGCGGGCGTCCCCGGCCACCGCCTCGTCGACGGGTGTGTACGAGCCGAACCTGGCCGGGTCGATGTCCACGTGCACGATGCGCTTGCCGCGCAGCAGGTCGCCGTTGAGCGCGGTCCACATGTTCAGGCCGGCGCCGAAGGCGATCACGCAGTCGCAGTCGGCGATGACCTCGCTCGCGACGCCGTGCGACAGGCTGCCGAAGATGCCGATGTCGCGCGGATGGCCGGCGAACATCTCCTTGGCCAGCACGGTGGTGGCCAGCGCCGCACCGATGCGGTCGGCGAGGGCGATCAGGCTCTCGCGGGCTCCGGAGGTGGCCGCGCCATGCCCGGCGAGCACCAGTGGCCGTTTCGCCGAGGTGAGCAGCCCCAGCGCCCGATCGAGCGTGTCCGGCTGCGGTGCGGCCGCGGTCGGCGGGGGCACCGGGGGCACCACCGGCGCCTGTTCACTCGCCTCGGCCTGCATGAAGGCGATCGGGATGTTCAGTACGACCGGCCGCCGCTCGGCGACGATCCGCTGGAGTGCGCGGTTGAGATCCCGGACCAGCGACGCCGGTTCGTAGACCCGCTCGTAGCCCGCGCCCGCCGCGGCGGTGACCGTCGCGATGTCGAAGTGGTGGAAGTGGCTGGGCACCGGCGGCGGATCGCCGGTGATCAACAGGACCCGACTGCGGCTGCGGGCGGCCTCGACCAGCGAGGTGAGCGTGTTGGTGAACGCCGGACCGTGCGTCACCGAGGCCACGCCGATGCCGCCGGACATCCGCGCGTGGCCGTCGGCCATGGCGACCGCACCCGCCTCGTGGGTCACCGCCACGAACCGCCCTCCCGCGTCGGCGAACGCGGGCAGGTAGAGCAGGTTCGCGTTGCCCATGAGACCGAAGACGGTGTCCACGCCGTGCCGGGCCAGCGCGTCCGCCAGCGCCTGGTAGACCTTCATCGTTGCCCTTTCGTCGTGGTGGGTGTGAGCCAGGCGGGGTCGTTCCGGTCCACCGGCGCGAGGTCCGGTGCCGGCGCGCCCCGCGACAGCGAGCGCAGGTGGTTGCCGGTGATCAGCACCGGGGTGTCCGCGTACGACTGCGCGAGGATCATCTGCCGGGCCAGGACCTGGGGATGCCGCACCACCTGCGTCAGGTCGTGCAGCGGGGCGGCGGGCAGGCCCGCGGCGGTCGCGGCCGCCAGGATCGCGGTCACCGGGCCCTCGACCTCGGGCAGGGGTTGCGCGGTATCGACGAGCACCGACCCGTCCCGGGCCTCGACCAGTCGTGGGGTGGGTATGGGGCCGTCGACGAACCAACTGTCCTGGGTCGCCCACACCGCCGCGTCGAACAACGCCACGTCGGCGCCGACGCCGGCGCCGGTGCGCAGCCGGACGTAGGTCGACACCGTGGCGGCCGCGGCGGCCAGGAACGCCCCCAGCACGTCGGCACTGGACACCGGTGTACGCAGCGGGGTGCCGGTGCCGCCGCCGACCAGGTGCATGGTCCCGGACTCGGCCTGGATCACCGTGTCCATGCTGCGATCGGCGGCGGCCAGGCCGTGGCCGGTCACCGCGCAGTGCACGATGTCGTACCGGTCCAGCACCTGTTCGGGGGCGATGCCGGCGGCGGCGAGGGTGTCGGCCGCCAGGTTGGTGAGCACGATGTCGGCGGTGCCGAGCAGTTCGTCGAATCTCGTCCGGTCCGCGGGGTCGTTCAGGTCGAGCCGACAGGAGCGCTTCCCCGCGTTGTTGACGAAGTACAGGTAGCCGACCGAGCCGACGCGCCGGGCCAGGCGCCGGGAGCCCTCACCGTGCGGCGGTTCGACTTTCAGTACGTCGGCGCCCAGTTGCGCCAGCAGCCTGGTCGCGTGCGGCCCGGCCGTGTACGAGCCGCACTCCAATAACCGGATCCCGTGCAGGGGAGGGCTGCCGCGCGGAATCGGTTCCCACAGGCGGCCCTGCCGGGGTAACGAGCCGGTGGTGCGCGCGGTGGGCACCAGTGAGCGCAGCGGGCTCTGCGGTGCGCGATCCGGTCCGGTCACCAAGCCTCGGCGCCGAGCGGCCGGGCCGTTGCGGACGTCCTCGGGTGTGGCCACCGGGGCGGCCGGAATGCCCTGGGAACGCAGCCGGGCCACCACGTCGTCCGCATCGTGCCGACCGGTCCAGGCGGCGATGACGCGGTCGAGTTCGTCGGCGTGCCGGACCCGGGCGGTGGTGTCGGCGAAGCGTGGGTCGGCGATCAGTTCCGTGCGGTCGATCGCCGTCGCGAGCCGTTGCCACATCGCCTCGGTCATGGTGCAGATGACGACGGGCGCGTCGCGGCACGGGTAGCAGTTCCACGGGGCGACCATCCCGTGTCGGTTGCCGGCGCGCTGCGGCGGTCGGCCGGTGAGCGCGACGCTCGGCAGGAGGGTGCCGACGTGGGTGAGCAGGCTGTCGAACTCGGCGATGTCCAGGTAGTCGCCCCCGGCGCCGCGGGCCCGACCGATCAGGCCCGCCGTGACGGCGATCAGCCCGGACAACGCGGCGGTGCGGGCGGCGAGTCCCACGGTGGTGGTGATCGGCGGGTCCTGGCTCGAACCGGTCGCCGCGGTCACACCGGCCAGCGCCTGCAGGGTCAGTTCGGTGGCCGGGGTGTCGCGCAACGGCCCGGTGAGCCCGAACTCGCTGAGCCGTACCGTGATCAGCTCCGGATAGGCCGCGAGCAGCTCGTGCGGGCCCAGGCCGAGTGCGGTGAGTTGTTCACCACCGGGTCGGTCGCAGACCAGGATGTCGGCCCGATCCAGCAGCCGGCCCGTATCGACCCAGCCCGCGGCGGGCCCGGCACCGACACGCAGCCACCGCTCGAACCCGCCCACCGGCGCCGGGAGTTCGCCGACCGGCATGGTTCGGGCCCCGAGATCGGCGAGCAGCCTGCCCAGCAGTGCGGCCGCGCCGGCATGGCCCGCCGTAACCACGGTGATGCCGGCCAGCGGCCCCGCGCCATTCACTCAAGGTCCCCCCTGCAACGCGTGCCCGGGTCATGATCACGGGCGCCGAATCAACCTTCGCGGGATATCGAATCACCGGATTCTGCTCGACGGTCGAGGGAACATCCGCGAACGGTTTTCCCGACCCGATATCGATATCCGGTGGCACCTCCCGGCGACCGTATCACCGGGGCCCGGGGAAGCCAATGGTGGAGTTTAACGACGGCTCGTACGCGCGACTCCCACAAGATCTTGTCGCTGTCAATGCTTACGTTAATTTTAGGTTTCCGTGTTCTTCACGCGCCGGACACGATGCCGGACTCCCCTTGCTGGTGGGGGCATTGATCGCTCCGGCGGTGAGCATATGACCCACGTCACACTGCCGGCCCTGTTTGACCGAGGCCGCTGCGGGTCAAGCCTGAATCGGTCGGAAACTTGCTCGGTCGTGCATGGGGATGTCAACTTTTAATCCCGGCTCGATCTGAAGAAGGGGATCACGGGGGATGTGCCTTCAGTGTCGTATTTGTGGGTCGAGTTGACGGCGGCCGGGTTCGAGACGCGGGTCGCGGACGATTTAGCCTCGGAAGGCTCGTTAGCCTTCCCTGGAAATAGTGAGTTACCGATATTCCGCGCGTGGAACAATTCCGAACCGATTGTCATTCTGGGCATCGGAAGCCGATCTACCGACGGTGCCCGCGCTCCCGCGAATGATGCGGAAGATGCGGCGGGGCACCTCCGGGAAGCCGCCCGGGCAGCCGTCGAACAGGCGGGAATCGACCCGGCGGCGCTGCGGGAAAGCCGGACCGGTGTGGTCACGGGCATGGCCGACGGAGCAGGGGCCGCAGGACAGGTCGCGAACCATCTCGGTCTGACCGGACCATCGATATCGCTGAGCGCCGGTTCACCCGCGCTGCTCGCGCTGCACCTCGCCGCCCAGGCACTGCGGGCGGGGGACTGCACATTCGCCCTGGTCGGCGCCCAACTCGACGACGATGTAAGCGCGTTGCTGATCGCACGGGAGAGCGCGGTACCGCCCGGCAGCGGCCCGGTGCTCGCCATCGTGCGCGGCTCGGCCGTCGGCCACGGCGGTTCGCCCGACCACCGGGAGCAGGTGATCGGCGCGGCGCGGGCGACCGCGGGCCGGACGTCCGACGACGTCGCCGCCCAGCCGACGACGGGTATCGCCGGCGTGCTCGCCGCGGTGCTCGCCGAGCGGACCGGGCCGACGCAGGCCACAGGCGTGACCGAGTCCGGCGCCGACGGGACCACCGTGCAGGTCGTGCTGGAAGACCCGACGGGCGCGAGCACCCGGGCCGAACTGCCCTGGGTGGTGACCGCCCAGAGCTCACAGGCCCTACGGGCGAAGGCGATCGCTCTGGCCGCCCACCCGGACACCGGCGCCGGCTCACCCGCCGACGTCGGCCACACCCTGCTCGGCACACCGTCCGCCGGTCGGCGCGCAGTCGTCCTGGGCGGCGACCGGGCCGAGTTGCAGCGCGGACTGGCGGCCCTCGCCGCCGGTGGCAGCGCGCCCAACCTGGTGCGTGGCACGGCCACGACGGCCCGGCGCCCGGTGTTCGTCTTCCCCGGACAGGGCTCCCAGTGGAGCGGAATGGCCGCCGAACTGCTGGACACCTCACCGGTGTTCCGCGACAGCGTCGCCGCCTGCGCGGACGCGCTCGCCGAGTTCGTCGACTGGTCGCTGCTCGACGTGCTGCGCGAGGCGCCCGGCGCACCACCGCTTCGCCGCGTCGACGTGCTGCAACCCACGCTGTGGGCGACGATGGTCTCGCTCGCCGAGGTCTGGCGCTCCTACGGTGTGCAGCCGGCCGCCGTGGTGGGGCACTGCTACGGCGAGATCGCCGCCGCGCAGGTCGCCGGCGGGCTGAGCCTGCGCGACGCCGCGCGGTTGTTGGCCCGCCGCAGCCGGGCCTGGCTACGCCTGGTCGGCAAGGGCACGGTGATCTCGGTCGGCACCTCCGCCGAGGAGATCGGGCGCCGACTGGCGTCGTGGCCGGACACGGTGGAACTGGCCGCGGTCAACGGGCCGCGTTCGGTGGCGTTGTCCGGTCCGCAGGACGTGTTGGACGAACTGGTCGCCGAGCTCACCGCCCAGGACGTGTACGCCAAGCGCATTCCCGGTGTGGACACCGTCGGCCACTGTTCCCAGGTCGACGTGCTGCGCGAAGACCTGCTCCAGGCGCTGCGTCCGGTCTCGCCGGTGACCTCCGCCATCCCGTTCCACTCCACCGTGGACGGCGAACAGCGGGACACCGCGACACTGGACACCGACTACTGGTACCTCAACACCCGCAGCCCGGTGCGGTTCCATCAAGCCATTCGTTCCCTGCTCGAAGCCGGGCACCGGGCGTTCGTCGAGGTGAGCCCGCATCCGCTGCTCGCGATGTCCATCGAGGACACCGCGGCCGAACTGGGCATCCGGGACGTGGCCGTACTGGGCACGCTGCGACGGGAGCAGGGCGGTACCCGCCGGGTGCTGACCTCGGTGGCCGAGGCGTTTGTCCGAGGCGTCGACGTCGACTGGTCGCCGGCCTTCGCCGGAACGCGCGCCCGGCACGTCGATCTCCCGAAATTCGTGGACTTCACCGACGACGCCGAACGATCCTGGGCGGACGAGATCGCGACGCGCTCGGCCACCGAGCGGATGGACGCCCTGGTCGACCTGGTGTGCGGCACGGCCGCCGAGGTGCTGGAACAGGGCTCGGCGGACGCGATCCAGGCCGAGGTGGCGTTCAAGGATGTCGGCCTCGGTTCGTTGGCGGCCGTTCGGTTGCGCAATCGGCTCAACGAGGTCACGGGCCGGTACCTGCCCGCCGCGGTTGCCTTCGACCACCCCACGCCGGCCGCGCTGGCCCGTCATCTGTACGGCGTGCTGTTCGGATCCGATGCCGGCCCGGACGCCGGAGTACTCGCCGCCATCGAGCAGGCCGATGCGGCATTGGCGCTGCTGCTGGCCGCCGGTGCTGCCACGAAGCAGATCGAGCAACGTGTGGAAGCCCTGCTGGAGCGGCTGAGGCGGGCGAATCGCGGCGATGCCGGGGACACGGTCGCCGACCGTTTCGCATCGGCGGGCGATGAGGAGATGTTCGCCCTCATCGGCGAACGCTTCGGCATCTCCTGAGCTTTCCCCGGTCATGCAGACACCGAAGGTGGGTTTCCCATGGCACACGAAGACAAGCTTCGATACTTCCTCAAACGTGTCAGTGCCGAGTTGGACGAGACACGGCAGCGGGTGCGTGAATTGGAGGACGGCGATCGCGAGCCGATCGCGATCGTGGGCATGGGCTGCCGGCTGCCCGGCGGCGTGCGCTCGCCGGAGGAGTTCTGGGAACTGCTCGACGCGGGCGTGGACGCGGTGTCGGAATTTCCCACCGATCGAGGCTGGGACCTGCCGAACCTGTTCGACGCGGACCCGGACGCCCCCGGCAAGTCGTATGTCCGCGAGGGCGGATTCCTCTACGACGCGGGGGAGTTCGACGCGGGCTTCTTCGGGATCTCGCCGCGTGAGGCGTTGGCGATGGATCCGCAGCAGCGGTTGTTGCTGGAGTGTTCGTGGGAGGCGATCGAGCGGGCCCGGATCGACCCTCGGTCGCTACAGGGCAGCCGGACCGGCGTGTTCGCGGGCACCAACTGGCAGGACTACAACACCCTGCTGCTGCGGGCCGACGAACGGTCGCAGAGTTACCTCGCCACCGGTGCCTCCGGCAGCGTGCTGTCCGGCCGGGTGTCCTACGCACTGGGCCTGGAAGGGCCCGCGATCAGCGTCAACACCGCGTGTTCGTCGTCGTTGGTGGCGATTCATCTGGCCGCGCGGGCGTTGCGGGCGGGGGAGTGCGAACTGGCCCTGGCCGGCGCCGTCACGGTGATGTCGACGCCGCAACTGCCGGTCGCCTTCTCCCGGCAGCGGGGCGTGGCGCCGGACGGGCGCTCCAAGGCGTTCTCGGCCTCGGCCGACGGCATGGGTTTCGGCGAGGGCGTCGGTGTGTTGGTGCTGGAGCGGTTGTCGGACGCTCGGCGAAACGGCCACGAGGTGCTGGCCGTGGTGCGGGGTTCGGCGCTGAATCAGGACGGCGCGTCGAACGGGTTGACGGCACCGCACGGTCCGTCGCAACAGCGGGTGATCCGAGCGGCGTTGGCGAACGCGCGGCTTGCCCCGTCGGATGTGGACGTGGTGGAGGCGCACGGGACCGGGACGACGCTGGGCGATCCGATCGAGGCCGAGGCGCTGTTGGCGACCTACGGGCAGGGGCGGCCGGCCGATCGGCCATTGTGGCTGGGGTCCGTTAAATCCAATATCGGCCACGCCCAGGCCGCCGCCGGCATGGCAAGCGTGATCAAGATGGTCCTGGCGATGCGTGCCGGTGTGTTGCCGCGGACGTTGTACGTGGACGAGCCGACGTCGGAGGTGGATTGGTCGTCGGGTGGGGTGCGGTTGTTGGCGGAGGCTCGGTCGTGGTCGACGGTGGGTGGTTTGCCGCGGCGGGCGGGGGTGTCGTCGTTCGGGATTTCGGGGACGAACGCGCATGTGATCGTCGAGCAGGCGTCGCCGGATGGCGGGTCGGTGTCGGGGGTGGTGTCGGGTGACGCGGCGGCGGGGTCCGTCGTGGGTGTGGTGCCGTGGGTGTTGTCGGGGCGGTCGGTGGGGGCGTTGCGGGCGCAGGCGGGGCGGTTGGCCTCGTTTGTGTCGGCTCGGCCGGGGTTGACGGCTGCGGATGTGGGTTGGTCGTTGGTGTCGACCC
>NZ_JBEXUX010000033.1:0-46343 GCF_040629175.1 Embleya sp. NPDC005971
GACCAGGCAGTCCTCCGGCTTGGCGCCAAGTCGTTCGGCGGCAAGCAGGTAGGGAACCGGTGACGGCTTGCCTTCCGCGACTGCGGCGGCATCCACGAGCACGCCCGGAACCGGTAGCCCGGTCCGGGCAAACCGCCCGCGCACCCGGTGCTCGTAGTTCGAAGTCACCAGCGCCCAGCAGCCCGAGGGCAAGCGGGGCAGCAACTCGGACGCACCGTCGAAAGCGGCATAGACACCGGACCTGACGTCCTCATCCTCAAGCTCGTGCAACGCGGCCAGGCACTCCCGCGCGTCGTGCTCCGGGGCTACCGCCGCGAAGGTCTCCAATGGCCGCGTTCGCAGCGCCACTTGGTAGACCGCGACAGGGTCGAGTCCGTAACGCGCCGCCCATGCCTCCCAGACTTGGCGCTGGTTGGCCACCGCGTCGATCAACGTCCCGTCGACATCAAAGAGGACACACTTCGCGGAACCCCGCTGCGTAAGTTCGCTGATCACGCCGAGATCATGCCATCAGCCCATCAAGCTGGCGTTGCGGGACAGCCCTTAGGCGCGGGCTCGCCGGGTTCGTACTCGCGCGAGCCTCGGCAGGGCTCGCGGACGGCACCATCCGCGAGGACGTCGGGCACCTGGACCGGATGCGGGCCTGGTTGGGTCGGCCGCCGAGGGATATGGAGCCGGCCGACGCCGACGGATGGTTCGGGAAGGTGCTGCGGGGTTCGCCGAGCGGCACCCGCCCGGCTCGCGCTCAGGCGCTGACCCCGTACTGCCTGTTCCTGGAGCTGCGGCACAAGGTCGAGATCCAGCGGATGACCGGGCGGGTCGTCGAGTGCCCGATCGACGAGACGAACCGGCTGCGGGAGTCCAAGGACGCGGCTTTGCGGATCAGCGGATTCCGCCGACCGAGCCGGAGGTCAAGACGCTGTTCACCGGCTGGGCGGTGGGCCGGATCGTTGTTGGAGGGTGACCGGTTGGGGTGCGGTCTGACCTTCGCCAGGGGGCCGGCCCATCGAACTCACCCCTGCCGCCCCGCTCCACACCCGCACGGACCCCACCTCGGGCTACGGAGCACCGCACCAACCACGAGGCCCTGATGGGTACATCCGGGATCCGTCCGGATGGATCCGCCCGCCTCGCCGCCTGCGACGAGCCGTTCACGAGAGCCGTGTACCCGGCCGGAGCAGGGCGAACGATCGGTCGGTTCCCCAGGGGATGAGACCGTTTCCCGGGCGGGTTCGTCCGCGAGCGGAAGCGGGCGAACGCTGTGTACGGGGAGGGTGCACCTTGACGGAGCAACGCGAAAATCGACGGCGAACGGTGTTGACGGCGTTGGAGCCGGGTGAGGTCCGGCACGGAATCGTGTCCTCGGTCCGGGACTTCGGGGTCTTCGTGGACATCGGCGGGCTCGACGGAATGGTGAGCGCCGCGAACCTGACGTGGGCGCACTTCGATCATTTCTCCGAGGTCGCCCACGTTGGGCAGTCGGTGACCGTCGTGGTGCTCGACATCGATTCGGATCGCGAACGGGTGTCGTTGTCGTTGAAGGATTTGGAGCCGGATCCCCTCGTCGCCTTCGCTCGGTCCCGACTCGGCGAGGAGATCTCGGGGATCGTGGACGGGATCATTCCGCCCGGGGTGGTAGTCCGTCTGGAGGCCGGGGTCCATGGGCTGGTGCCTGCCGACGAACCGGGCTTGGCACGGTTGGCGGCGGATGACCGCGGCTGCGCCGTGGGCGACGTCGTGACGGTCGGGGTCTGCGGCATCAATCTGCGCCGACGGCGGGTCCGACTCCGCATCGTCGAGGTGGCGCACTGACCCTCCCGGTCGGGGTGCGCGATGGCGCCCGGACGGACACACGGCGCCGATCGCGTCACCGCCCGAAGCAGCCGCCGGGCGACGTCACGCACCCGCGAGGCTCGGCCCGGGGTCGGGTCGCCCCTCGCACGGCGACAGGAAACGCACGAGGCTCATGCCCGGGGTACGCGCATGACCGCGCGCCCGAGGCGCGGCCCACACGATGACCGCCGCCTTCGTCGTCGACCGGCGGTGCGCGTGCCGAACCGGCCCCCGCGGCCTGCTCCTTCGTGGTCGTGGCTCCCGTCGGCTCGACCGCCTCGGTCGTGGTGTGCGATGTCGGTGGTGCCGGTTAGGCTCCGCGTTCGCCGGCCCGGCCCGGGTCCGGACGCTCGTGTCGCGGGGGGCTCGGGCGGCGCGGTGCTGGCGTGGTGTGGCCCCGGGGGTGTCATGGAGTTCGACGACGAGGCGTTCCAGGCGGATCTCATGCGGGCGGATTGGCCCGAGACGTACGAGGGGACCGTCGGGGACGTGCGGGTGGTGGTCGCGTCGATGCCGCTCGAGGTCGGGGACGGCTTCGTGTACGACCGGGTGCCGTGGGGCCGCTTCTCGCACGCGTACGGCCCCGGCGCGGACGTCCCCGAACTTCTGGAGCGGCTGCGTTCCGCCGACGCCCGCACGGCGGAGGAGGCGTTGTCCTCGTTGTGGGGCTCGATCTGTCATCAGGGCACGCGGTGTTCGGTGGCGCCGCTCGCCGTGCCGTTCCTGCTGCGCATCGCCGCGGACCGGTCCACACACCACCGCGACCACGTCCTTTGGCTGGCCGCGACGGTGGCGCGCCGCGAGTACTGGGGCCACTGGATACGCGAGGGTCTGCTGCGGGTCGCGGACGCCGACGACGACGTGAGCGTCGACATGAAGGGCTATCCGCAGAACTGGACGGTCCGCGCGGCGCGGGACGCGATCGCCGCGGACGCGCACGTGGTGATCGCGCTCCTGGACGACCCGGACCTTGAGGTGCGCGAGGCCGCCGGGTACGCCCTGGCCGCGTCGACGAGCCGGGCCGGGGAGATCTCCGCCGCCCTGCGCGCGCGCCTGTGCGTCGAGAAGGTGCCCCGGGTGCGGGCGGGCCTGGTCCTGGCGATCGCGCAACTGGCCCGGGAACACCGGCACGAGGACGCCGCCGCGTGGACACGCGCCCTGTGGTCGGACCCCACCCGCCCGGCCGAGGTCGTGGTGAGCGCCGCGCTGGGCTGGCTGTGCCTGGTCGACGACCCGGTCCCCGACGAACTGCGCGCCGTCCTGGACGAGAGTGTCACGCACGAACACGCCCGCCTGATGGCCCTGGTGCCCTGGGTGAGGATGATGGACCACACCGACGACGGCCCGGCCCACATCTTGCGGAGGATGCTCGACCCGAACGCCTGCCCTCCGCCCGTCCTCCCCGATCCGTGGCCGGACCCGGAGACCCGCAAGGGGTGCGCCGACGACCCACCCTTCTGACGAGACCGGCACCCCCGGGCCGAGCCGGGCCCGCCGACCGTGAGCCGCCGTCACAGGGCCGCCGCCCCAAAGGCATCGGATCAGACCTTCGCGCCCTGTCGAAGTTGAGATCCTGGCGAACGCCCGAGCTGCGGACCCTGTGCGGGAGGGTGATTCTCCATCGCCGAACGCCTCGCCCACACCGGAGCTATGCCACCCGGCTGGGAGAACGCCTTCGCCACGGTCCGGCGCGCCGACTTCGTCCCCGACCGCATCTGGCCCTTCCGCAACGGCGTTCACGAACGAGCCGTAGACCGCGACCCGGACGCCTGGCTCGCCGCCCTCGAGGACGACATCCCGCTCGTGACCCAGTGGGACGACGGCGCCCACACCCGCGACGAACCAGGTGAACTTGCCACGTCGTCCAACCCTGGGACAGGGCGGCGAAGATCGCCTTCATGCCCCGGTCGGAGGCGGCCCGGAACGTCTGCCACAGGTTGACCGGAGGCGACGACTCGGACGGGGCCGGCCGCGGCCGGATGGGTTGACGCCGGGTCGAGTGAACGAGCGGGCGGCCGGGTTCGTGGCCACCGGCTCGTTGACGCTCCGGCCGTCTCGGGTCCGCCGTCTTCAATCCCCCGTCGAAACCTTTACTGCAAGGCACGGGACGTGCGACGGCGAGCTGAGACCGTCGCCTCGCTCGATCGGCATCTGCCCGAGCAGCGCAATCCGTGGACTCTGAACGGCAACCTCTACATCGACATCGACGATGAGCAGACCGGCTACCTCTTCTCCGATTGGGACCCCGAGGATGTGGCGATCCTCGAAGCGGTCATCGGGTATCACCCCACTTGGGCGGTGCAGATCGACATCCCCGGGCGGATTGAAGGCACCGCAGAGATTCACCAAATGATCGCTCTGCTGCTTGAGCATGGAGGCGTGGCAACGGACGACTACACCACCCACCCATGGACCCTGCCGGAAATCCTGTCTGGAGCGGTGATCGACGGCCTGCGCTTCTTCGACTTGCGCGGCTACCACGAACGCAGCCGCGAACACGTGCGCTCCTGACTCGATCAACTCACCGGCGCAAGTTCAGAGAAACATGTGTTCGCTGCCCCGTCCTCATCGTCAGCCGTCGAGGACGTCGAGAGCGTCGAGGCCGTCGACGACGAACCGAGACGCGGGGCATCGCTTCGACGTCGTCTCGTGAGTCGTCGTTCGACACCGTGTGCCTATCGGGTGACGGATGCTCCGCGACGGCCGGGCCCGCCGGTCAGTCGATGCTGTCGATGATGCGGAAGTCGCGCTCGACGCCGTCGGGGAGGGCCACCAGGGCCTTCTGGTATGCCTCGCTCTCGTATGCCGCGACGGCCTGTTCGAAGCTGTCGAACTCGATCAGGACGACGCGTTGCGTGATTCCGGCCTCGTGGGCGACGACTCGACTGCCGAGGGACAGGGTGCGCCCGCCCCCGGCCCGGACAGCCGGACCGGCCAGCCTGTCGTAGGCGGTCAGCGCCTCAGGGTCGGAAATGGCGGGGTAGACACTGACCCAGTAGCCCTTGGCCATGGAAACCTCCTGTGTTCGGCCGGACGCGTCCGACTTCGAATCGACACTCGGATCGATCGATCCCGCCGACCGGTACTGCGGTCGGTTGGATCGTCATATGCGCAGGTTAGGGCTCGATGTGCCATCGAGGGAAAGACCGGTGCGGTATAGACTCAGAACGGATCGTTATCAATCGGCAGGGAGGGCACATGGCGCCGGATACGGTGAGCCTGCGCTACTTCCTGGTGCTGGCCCAGGAGTTGAACTTCACCCGCGCGGCCGCACGGATCGGAATCGCACAGCCCGCACTCAGCGCCCGGATGCGCCGATTGGAGGCGGAACTCGGTACGGCCCTGCTGGTCCGCAACACGCGTAGCGTCGTATTGACCACGGCCGGTGCGGCTTTGGCGGAGTCCGCGCCGCCCGCGCTGGCGGCACTGGACCGGGCGTGGGACACCGCCCGGAGCGCGGCGGCCGGTGAACTGGGCACGCTGCGCATCGGATACAGCCTCAGCACCGGGGCCGAGACGGCACCGGCCCTGGTGGACAGGCTCATTCGCGGCAACAGCGGACTCGAGGTCGGCGCGGTCCCGATGGCGACACCGGAGATCTCCCCCGCGGTCGCCGACGGCCGCATCGATGCCGGGATCACCCGCGGCGAACAGCCGGGCCGTGGTGTGCGCCGGTTCCTGCTGCGGCGTGAGCGCGTGGGGGTCCAGCTGGCGCAGCACCATCCGTTGGCCGAACACCCGGAGATCGAGATCGCCGAAGCGGCCGCGTATCCGCTGCGACTCCCGGACCGTACGGCCAACCCCGTGATCCACGATCAGCTGTCCGCACTGTTCCGGGACGCCCGACCGCACCCCCGATTCCACACGCCCGCAGTCTCGTTCGACATGTCTCAGCGCGACCTGTGCGACGGGGTCACCCTCGCCCCGGCCGGCGAAGCCGCGGCCACGGCACAACCGGCCGATCTCACCTGGCGACCGCTGCGGGGCGCGCCCGGCCTGACGATCCACCTGGTCCTCCCACGCGAGCAGTCGCCACTACACCGCCGCATCCGTGACGTCGCCAAAACCCTGGCGCACGAGCTGCACTGGCTGCCGGACTGACGCGCAAGAAACAAAGCGAGACGGACGCCTGCGGTGGCGAGGCCGAAGACCCTGCGCCCGGCGGACTTCGCGGTGATGACGACGACTGCGGTCTTGCCGAATGTCCGACAACGACCTCGCTACGCCGGCGGGTCGGCATCCGATGATGGCCACGGGTCCGGTCCCCGAGTCGTACACCGCGGCGAAGACCACGAACTTGCCCAACGGACCCTTGGATATCAGTCAGGCAAGTTCGCTCCGGAGTACTTGCCTGACTTGCCTGACTTGCCTGACCCCTGCCGGGCACCCTGGATGATTGATCAGGACGAGGAACCCCGGGGTAATTGCAGAGCTCAGAGCACTGCGGACGCCGGCAACCACCGAGAGGACATCCGCCACAGCGGGTCCCATCGGACAGAGTGCTCCGGCCTCTCGAAAAAGCCATGGCGAGGCTATGGACCACCGGAGGCGTGTCCGCCATCGCCATGAGCCAATTCCGTGCCGGGCCAACGCGATTCGTGCGCGGCACGTGCTCGAAGTTCGGTCTACCGGCAGCCGACGTAAGTCCTGACGTCGACGGGCCGAGAAAGCCGTCCGCGTGAGCGCTCCCTCGGGAGTGGGCGTTCCGCTTACGGCTCATGATGCCCCGGCACCTCTCCGCCCGTCTCCCGAACGCGGCCAACTCTTCGACCAGATCCTCTGGCTCGGAGAAGGCTTCTGCCGCGCGCACGCGGTCTGTTCGCCGTGCCCGCCTTGCAGAGCGCGTGGCTCATGGTCGGCCACCCCGCGGCGCTGTACGCGGGGTAGCTCGAGCATGACCCGGGGATGTGGCCGCGCCGGGAAGCGGTCGGTCCTGCCGCGCCGGGCGGCGCCGTCGGGCGCGTCGGCGCTACCGCCGCGTGGTCACCGCGCCACGGCGGCTGCGGTTGCCCGGATTGCCCCGCCGGCCGCCGGTACGTACGACTCCGGCAGGCTCTCGCGGGTCGTGGCCCAGTGGAGGAGGTCGGCGTCGGCCAGCGTGGGCACCCACAGGTCGACGAGCGCCAGTTCCTCGTCGCGAGGGTCGGGACCCACACCCAGGACGCGCAGGCCCGCACGCGTCGCGGAGAGGATGCCGCAGTACGAGTCCTCCACCGCCAGGGTCACGGCGGGAGCGGCGCCGCAGGCTCGGGTGGCCGCGAGGTAGAGGTCCGGGTCGGGCTTGGGGCGAAGGTCCCCGTCCGGGACCAGGATGTCGACGAAGCGCGGGAGCAGTCCGGCGTGGGACAGCCCCGACTCCACCACGTCACGGGGACAGTTGCTCGCCACGGCAAGGGGTGCGAAGTGCGAGACCAGGCCCACGAATTCGGTCGCTCCGGGAATCGTCACGGGATCGGCCGCGACCAACTTGCGGAAGTGGTCGAGGAGTTGCTCCGTCACTTGGTCGGCACGGTCGGCCGACAGGCCCGCCACTTCGGACATGACCCGTCCGCATTCGGTGAAATGCAAACCTTTGGTGCGTTCGCCGAAGTCGCTCGGAGTCGTGACGCCGTATCCGCGAAGGACGAGTTCGCGCGCCTCCACCCAGTGGCATTCGCTGTCCATCAGGGTTCCGTCGCAGTCGAAAACGATGGCCGCCGGGGTCCAGGAGAGAAGGGAGTTGCCTGTCATCGATGAGCCGTCCGATCGAGAGGAGCGGGCCCCGAAGGCGCCCGCGCGAAGTCCAGAGGCGGCGGTGCGGGCACGTTCCTCCGAAGGGGCTCCCGCGTACGACGCCGGCCCGAAACATAACGATCATTACGCTAAGTCGAATACGCTTTGTATTCAAATATCCACATTGCGTCAGCGTGTCGCGGGTCGGCGTGGGTCGGCGGCGGCCTACCGGCCCCGGCCCCGGCCCCGATGCGAGCCGTCGAGCATGCGCGACACCGAGCGTTCCATCGCCCCGCGGGTGGCCGGGTCACCGAAAGCCGGCCCGTCCCCGAACCGGGTCATCGTCACATCGCCCCGTGCGACGCCGATGCCGGCAACGCGCCGAGGTCGAGGCGGCGCCACGGGCGGACGTCGGCGTGCATGGTGCGGCGCATCATGCACAGGGCCGCTCGGGCCGGTTCGGCGTCGATGTGGTCGACGGCGTCCTGTGCCACCGCCACCCGAAAACGTCGGATGTGGGCGTCGCACCGGGTCGCGGACTCCAGCGGGGTCTGATGGAAGTCCTTCCGGGAGCGCGGCATCACGGTCGACCGAGTCGCCCCCGGAACGGTGTGGACCCCGCTGATTCCCGCGACGTACCCCCGGGAACGGGATCACCTCCTTCGGACAACGGACTCCCGCAGGCCGCGCCGCGCACCCGGAAGAGATCGCGGCCTCCACGTGTTTCCTCGCGTCGAACCGGCTCTCCGGCTACTACTCGGGAGAGGTCCCGGCGGCCATCGAAGGAGGGACGTTGCCCGGCCGAACCGGGCACCGGCCCCACAACCCGTGATCCCCGGCTATTCGGCCTCCACGCGAATCCTCGGTGCGGCTTCGCCCTCGGCGGCGCCCGTCGCGCCGGCCAGGGCCTCCTCCGCGCGCCCCGGATCGGCAAGCAGGGCGGGCAGGAGCAGGCGCCACAGATCGGTCAGGTCGTCCTCGATGTCGGCACGGCCGGAGAGCGCGTCGGAGACGGTGTGCATACCGAAGAAGGCGTGGATGATCGAGCGGGCGGCCGCCGCCGGATCGACGCGCTCCGCCAACTCGCCCTCCTCCCGCGCCCGATCCAACAGCGCGCGGGCGTGGGCGATCCAGCCCACGAAGGGAGTCGGCAGTATCGCGTCGATGGCGTAGCGTTCTCCCCACAGCCGCGCTCCGCCACGGACCACCGGATCGTCGCGATAGGCCCGGGCCACCGCGAAGCTCAGCCGCACCAGGCCCTCCAACGCGGGCGCGTCCGCCGGGCTTTGCCGTTCGATCAGCTCCGGCCAAGTGGCGAAGTGCGCCTCGACGACCGCGCGGGCGAGGGCGTCCTTGTTGGAGAAGTGGAAATAGATGGCGCCGCTGGTGAGCCCGGACGCGTTGCCGATGTCACTGATGCTCGTCCCGGCGAAGCCCCGCTCGTGGAACAGACGTGCCGCCGTCTCCAGAAGGGATTGGCGAGTCGTTCCTGCCCGTGCCTGCACGTGCCACCTCCGGCTCGGATATCTGCGTGGAAACTGGTGCTGTCGCGGCTCGTGTCCGCGGATGCCCGACGCCACACGACAGCACGTCGATCGCCGGCTGTTCCAGGCGCGTTCGATGCCGCGCGATGCACGGCGAGAAGACGACGTGCACCTTCCCGACCTGTGGGTTCTGCTTGTATTCATGACTACCTTTGGCGGCGGCGCGGCGTCCTCGGGTCTCTCGGTGAGACCGCTGAGCTGGTCGCGCACCGTGGCACGAGAGTCGGTACACCGGACCTCGGTGGCCGAGGTGTTGCTGACCGATGTGGTGCGCCTCGCGGAGGCGTCCTTTTTGACGGCGGCCCAATGGCCTCGCTCGCATCCCACGTTCCGGCCGGTCGGCGACGGCGGACACAGTCGGCTGATGATCGTGGAAACCCTTCGCCAACTGGGGATCTTCATCCCGTCGCAGTTCTTCTCGGTGCCCTTGGAAGCGCACTTTCTGATCAAGGACCTTTTCTACGGTGTCGACATCGCCATGGAGCCGCGTTTGCAGAGCGGCGCCACCGATATCACCTGTTTGGCGGAGGTCGACGACCTGCGCCCCGCCCACGACGGGCACGGACTGAGGGGGCTGCGACTGCGCATTCGCCTCTCGGCCGGCGTCACGACCTTCGCTCGCGCGGGAGGCAATGCGCGATTTCTGGACGCGGGTACGTACGCGGCTCTGCGCGGCGCGTACCCGAGGCCGCAAGCGCCTCGATCGCGCCGTAGACCGACGCCGGAGGCGGTGGACGCGGTCCTGCCCCGCGACGTGCTGCTCGCACACAGCGACGGCGGGACCCTGGAGCTGGATCCGGCCGACCACCTGCATCCGTTCTTCTTCGACCACACCGGCGACCACGTGCCCGGAATGGTGCTCGTCGAGGCCGCCCGGCAGGCGATCGCGTTCCTGAGCGACGGCGAGTTGTTGCGGCCGACCGCGTTTCGACTGCGTACCCCGCACTTCACCGAGTTCGATCCGCCGGCCCGGGTCGAGTGCCTCCTGCACCGCGGTCGGCAGGCATCGTTTCGTTTCCGGCAGGGAGCGAGCCACACGGCCGCGGGCGCACTGCGCTACCGATGAGGCGCCGCCCGACACCGCGTGACCGCCTCGCCACAGGGAACGGGTGCCGAGGCGCCATTCCCGGCTTCGAGACAGGGTCACGGCGGCCGTACGTCACGGGAATCGCCGGGCCCCGGAATGATTAACGCACCTGCGTTAACGTCCGCGACATGGAAAACGCGGCGGCCACCCGGCTCTGCGGGAAGCCCGTCGGCCACGGGCTAAAAAAGCTCGACGCGCGTGCCCTGAACCTGCCGGGTGGCACTCTCTCGCACTGGCGCGCCCTCCGACACCGGCAATCTCTCGCCCGGCTTCGCCACGTGCGCGCTCGCCGAACGCGAGCTGCGCCAATGCGCCGACTCCGGCTCCGACTCCGACTCCGTACCGGCCCCGCCGGCAGGCCCGGGCATACGACCGAGCAAGCCCACGGGGCCGAGCCCGACGCCATCGCATTCGACGTCGAAGCAGCCTTGTTGGCGAGGCGGCCGTCGTTACTCACCACGCCGCCGAACACCGCGACGAGGCAGGGCCGACGGGGCCCTGCCCATCGCCCGGCCCGTCACCGCAGCCAGGCGTGCGGTGACGGGAACGACCCCGGGCCGCACCGCCCCGGCACCGACGTCGAACGCCGGCTCGGCGAAGGCGAGATGCGCGATACCGGCATCCATTCGAACCGCCGACGCCCCGACGCCGTCGTGACTCTGCAGCCCACGCCTACCTCGCACCGATCGTCGTACGGGCTCGGCCGTGTCCTCCCGCCGCCGAGCCACGCCGCCTCGGTCCGGTGGGCCGGGAATCGGGGTGGGCTCTCGTGCGGCTGCATTCTCGGCGGATTCGCTCACGTCGTCGGATTCCGGACGGTATGACAGAGCGGATGCGACGGACGAGGGCTGAGGAGGGGTGGGGTGGCAGGCGTGCGCGCGGTTCTGTTCGTGCTGCTCGGCGGTGCGGTTCTGGTGACCTGGTGGCGGAGCAGGTATCCCGGAGGGTGGGCTTTCGCCTTCGGCGCGGGTTACGCGAGCGATCGGGAGGATCTGGCCCGGGCACGGCGGGAGTTGCGTGGCGTGGAGAAGGCGCTCGGCAGGTTGGAGACGGCCGCGCGGAAACGGGTCGAGGCGGAGAGCGCCCGGCACGACCGGCGGCTGGACACGCTGGAGCGCGCGGTCGAGGATCTTCGCAACCCGGGCCTGGGCGTGCACCGGAAGGAGCGAGTCGGGGAACTCGTCTTGTACGAGCACGCGGTGGTCTCGTCCCGCGCGGGGACGATTCCGCTCGCCGGCCTCCAGGCACGCTTCGAGTCCGGAGCACTGACCCATTCCGTCTACCTGACGCGGCCCGATGGCAGGGTGCACCGGGCCAAGTACCCCCATCGTCATGCACCCGGTTCGGTGGAGGAGGCGGAGAACGTGCGGCTCTTCGACGAGGAACGGGTGCGCGACTTCGCGGTGGCGATCCAGAACGCCGTGGCGGCCGAGAACGATTTCCGGTCCCACCTGCCCGCGTGGCTCGAACGGAGACAGGAAGAGTTGGACGAGGCCCGGCAGGACACCGCGGCTCTGGAGGAGGCCCGTCGGCATCTGTCGCAGGTACTGACCGGTCGAGGCCGCGACAGCCGTCGGAAGGAGGCCCTGGCCGGGCTGAGCGAAGCGTGTGACCGGTGGCAGGAACTCACGGGGTGCCGGCCGTCGAAGTAACGGGACCCCGCGCCCGGACGCCCCGCCGGAGGCGGAATCCGGCCGATACGCTTGCGAGGGGACGACGGATTCCCGCACGCCGCAATCGGTGGTCTCGCCGGCAACGACGTGGCGTCCATCCGGCGGGCGATACCGCCGCCGAAGTCGCGGACGGCGCCGTGCAGACGCGACGGTATTCGCGCCCGCCCGGCTGCGCCACCCTGCCCGACACCACACCCAGGGCACCGGCCGGGCGCGACCACGCGGTACAACACCGACGCCCCTCGGCGCCGCCCTCTCGCATATCGATGGCCGCGTTCCGGTCCGGCTGGAAATGGGCGGTCGACATCGCGGAACGCCTGCTCCCCTGCCGCCGGCATACGGCCCGTCGACATCAACAGGTCCGCGATCGAGGCCGGTTCCACCGCTCAGCCGTCCTTGCAGCGACGGCCCCGCCCCGGCAGACGTCCCCGTCGGGGCTCGGCGGCACGCCTCGCCCCAAAGCGCCGAGGAGCACGTCGACGGCTGCCGGAGGTCAGGAAGCGGGCCTGCGGGTCAGCACGGTGGAGCGCAGAGCCGGGTGAGGTGGTCGGGGGTATGCAGCGGTCGGGTCTTGAGCACGAAGGCCCGGCGCAGCTCCGGGTAGCGTTCGCCCGGGCCGCCACGGAAGTTGCGGGCCATTTCATCGAGTTCGGCGGCGCGGTAGGACGCCAGCGGGCGGGTGCCCTCGTTCTCCTCGAGCCGTTGCTTCTTGCGACCCAGGCGGGCGGCTGTCGAGTCGGATGCGGCCAGTTCGGCGGCGTGACGGGCCACCCGGGTGCGGAACCCGGCCGGAGTGTCCCGGACCGAGGCTTCGATCAGGCCCAGGGACTCGGCCCGGGACGCGCTCAGCGGGAGGGCCTCGGTGGTCAATCGGTGGGCGGTCTCGGCGCCGACACGGCGGGGCAGGGTGTAGGTCCAGTACTCCGATCCGTGCAGGCCCATCAGCCGATAGTGCGGGTTGAGGACGGCCGCTTCGCGGCACCAGACCTCGTCGGCGGCCAGAGCCAGCATCAGGCCGCCGGCCGCCGCGCTGCCGGGCAGGGCGGCGACGGTGAGCCGGTCGGTCGTGGTCAGGACGGCCTCGACCAGATCGTTCATGGCGGTGATGTTGGACCATGACTCGGACACGGGGTCGGTGGCGGCTTCGATCACGCCGAGGTGGATGCCGTTCGAGAAGATGTCCCGCTCGGGGCCGAGCACGAGCACCGAGGTGGGTCGGGTGCAAGCGGCGCGGTAGGCGGCCAGCAGGCGTCGGCACTGGCTCGTGCTCATGGCGCCGCCGGGGAAGGAGAACTCCAGGAAGCCGACCGGTCCTTCCTCGGTGTAGCGGATCTGCGCGTACGTGGCGCGGTACGCGGCCTGCTCGGGGGACACCGGCACGTCCGGGACATCGGCCAGGTGCGCTGCCAGGACGTCTGCCGCCGGGAGCTTCCAGGCCGGTGGCGAGCCCTTCGCGCGGCTTCGTCGCAGTTCGGGGATCCAGACCGCGCCGTCGGTGGTGGCTCGGCAGATCGCCCCGTCGCGGGTGGCCAGGATCCGCCCCGGGGTCCCATCGCGGAGTTCGTCCTCGGGGTGACCGCCATGCAGGTAGTAGGCGGTGCCGTGGAGTTCGTCCAGGACTCCCGGGCGGGAGTCCGCCGCACGCAGTTTGCGCAGCACGGTCCGGGTGTCGTCGACGGCCCAGTCGATCCGGCGGTGGCTCTGGTCGTGGTACGGGCGCAGCCGGCCTCGGGCGTCCGGGGCGGAGGGATCGAGCGCCACGGGAGTCCGGTCCGGGTCGGCGAATCGTTCCACCGCAAGCAGCACTGCCTGAACCGCCGCCTCCGCGACCTCGCCGCGGTACAGGTCGCTCTTCGCCACTCCGGTCGGCATGCGGAACGGTACGGAGGCCCATGCGTCGCCGGCGTCCATCTCGGCGGCCGCCTGGAGCACGGTGACGCCCCACTCCCGCGCTTCGTCGTGGAGCGCCCAGTCGAGGGACGAGGGGCCGCGGTCGCCGAGCGGTCCGGGGTGCACGATCAGGACGGGCCGGGCGGACCAGATGTCCTCCGGCACGGCGGTGGTCAACATGGGTGCGAGGACCAGGTCGGGGCTCGTCCGGTCCACCCCCTCCCGCAGTGCGTGCTCGCCGAGCGCGAGTTGCACGCAGACGGTATGGCCCAGGTCCCGCAGGACCGTGTGCAGGCGCTGGGTCAGACTGTTGAACGCGTCGGCGATCAGCAGGATGCGCAAGGGAACCTCTCCTTCGATGCCGGTGCGGTCGGCACTTCCTGCCCGCGCCTGCGGACAGCCTGACTCCCGGGGCACGTCGGCGGGTCGAGGTGCCGCCGACCCGACCGGGGGCGTCCCTGCGGGAAGGGTGCTTCCGTGCAAGGCCCCAGGGTCTCGGACGACCCGCCGGCCATCACCGGGCGAAGGTGGGCCGCGCGGCTGCCGCCGCCGACCTTGTGCTGCGGTCCCACCGCAACGCCCGCAGCGGACATCCGACCGGCCACCCGCCGCGTGGATCGTGCCACGGGACGCCCGAAGCCCGAGGACGTCGCCCGGGACGCTTCCGGGGCCGCACGCGTCGCAGCCGCGCCCGGACCGGCGGCGGTATGCGAGCGGTACACGGCGTTCATGTCGATCACCGCGGACAGGCCCGACATCCTCGATCCCGCCTTCGCACCGGGAAGTCGGACCGCCGACCTGCGCGAGATCGTCCTGGACGACGCCCGCAGGGACGAATGCATGGCGCAGACGACCACCGTCACCGCCCGCCCCGTGCCCGGCAGGTCTTCGAGAGCGCCTCGGGCACCCGGCTGCTCCCCCGCGTCCTGGACAAGACGATCGAGACGAAGATGTCGGTGCCCGAGGCAAACCCGAAGGCGACCACTCCCCGGACCATCGCACTCCTGGGCGGGAGGGGCCCTTCCGGGAGATCAGGACCACGTTCCTGGCGTGCGTCCTCGTCCCGGTGCCCGCCGCACCCGACGCTCCGGTCACGGTCGTGACCGGCGAACTGGGCCACGTGGGTGGTGTCCACGGCCTCGGTGACCGCCGTTCGTTCCCCGACGTGCGCGGTGAAGGCGTCGACGACGCGCCGCGAGCTCCCTTCGACACAACGATCGGTGTTCCGCCGGCCCTGCCCCGGCAGGTAGACGGCGGTGACGAGGGCGAGGAAGCGGGTGATTTCCTCGGCGGTCAAGAGATTTCGGATGCACCCCCACCTTCGATGGGCGACGTCGAGCGTGGGCCCGCCGTCCCCGGGACACTCGAAGGCAAGCCCCGAGAGCGCGAGTTCGTCGAAGCTCCGGCGTCGCCCGGCTATACGTGGTGACGGGACGCGCGAAGTGGGCGGCGTGTCGGGACCGGGTGTCGTCATGCCTCCTCGATAGCGCCCCCCGGTGTTCGAGCCCGGCGTGTCCCGCCCGGCGACATCACGTGTCGCGCCGACTTGCCCCGTTCGGAGCATCGCCCCGCGCCTGCGGTGTACGCGGGTTCGGCACGTCGACGACCGCCCGACCGGCACACCTTGGGCCGGTGATCGGACATCGGTTGTGGTCCTCCCGGCGGTCACCCCGGCCCGGTCGAGACGGTGAGCGCGCGACGTCGTCCGCCGGTGCGGGACACGGTTCCCGGCCCGGGCCGTGTGGGATCACGGAAACGGGTGTGTCCACGGCGCACTTCTCGTCCCCCGGAAGCCGGGAGGGTGAGGTTGGGGGCGACGACCGCGAGTTCCTGAATCCTGGGTGCCGGCCACGAGGCGCAGAGCTGCCGGCAGGCCGTCCGGGAGGCTGCCGCATGTCGGCGCGTCGGGCTCCCTGTTGCGGTCGGTCTCACCAGCCGTCGCCGACTTGCCGGCGTCGAACCCACTCCGAGAAGCCGAAGGCTTCCGGCCCGGATACGGGTAGGCGCCCGTCTCGCCGACCAGCCGGACCCGGCCCCGGTGGGCCCGTTGACGACGAGCAACCAGTAGCAGAGTTCATCGTCGGCGCCCAACACGACGGAGCCATGGCCGTAGACGTCGGCGACACGCTCGTCGTGGTCCGCCGCGAGGGGCTCGCCCTCCCAGGCCCAGGTCTCCAGGAGCGGGAACGGCGCGGCAGGATCCCGGTCGCCCCAGTGGGGCCAACCCGGCGTGAGCCATCCCAGGGGCAACAGACCACCGTCCTCCGGCGGTCCGACCGAGGACCCGTTGGAAATCTCCGCGACCAGACTCCGATACGGCTCCGGAAGCACGGCTCCGTTCTCGGCTTCCCACGTCGAGACGGCCTCGTATCCGAGAGCCGGCTCCCGCCGACCCGGCTCGAACGCAGAGCGCAGGAAGTCCAGGACGGCCTCGTCGGGACGCTCGTCAGGCGATGCGATTGTCATGACGACACGCTCGCAAACGGGACCGACCAAGCCGCTGCGCGTATCCGTACCGGACTCCGGGACTCCGGGTCGCGCCCCACGAACAGCCGTCGTGGCAATGCGACTTGGCGACCGAACGAGAGGGTCGGGTCGAGGCCATGGTTGCTCGGGCTGCGGGCGCGGCGCCCCGGTGCGCGTCACCTCCGCACTACCCACCATTCGTGGCCGGCCTTGCGATCGCCGCGCCCGCCGCGGTCGTGGGCACCATGCTCGGCGAATACATGGGAAGCACCACGGGCCTGGGCGTGGCGATGGTGCAGGCCCAGTCCGCCCGGCAGGTCGAGCGCACCTGGGCACTGGGCGCAACCGCCGCCGCGCTCGCCCTGATCGGCTACGTCGGTGTGCGCCTTCCGGGGCGGCTCGCCACCCCGTGGGCCCGCGACGGCGCGCACCTGGCCGTGGGTCCGGCGCCGGTCGCCGTCGCCGGCTCGTGGCTCCGGGTCGCGGTCGCCGCCTCCACGGTCGCGGCGACCGTCGCGGTCGCGCTCGGCGGCCGGCACCTGTTCGTGCGGGCACTCGGTCTCGACCCCTACTTCGCGAAGACCCCGGCGGACGTGGGACGCGTTTTCGCCCAGGGCCCGGGTGTAGGCACCCACTGGTCCGACCTGGCCGACGCCTTCGAGGCCACGGCCGGACACGCCCTCGTCGGTCTCGCCGCCGGCTTCGCCGCAGCCGTCCTCCTGGCCGTCGCCGTCGCGCTGCGCCCGCGCTCGACCGGCTGCTCGCGCCGTACCTCATCGTCCTCGCCGCCATCCCGATCGCCGCGATGGTCCCCGTCATCGCCCTGGTGCTGGGCCGCGGCCAGACCTCGGCCGCCGTTGTGGTCGGCCTGCTCACCTTCCTGCCCACCTTCGTCAACGCCTCATTGGGCCTCGACGCGGCGCCCGGTCAGGCACGGGAATTGATCCACGTCAACGGCGGCTCCCGCCTCCAGGTGCTCGCGCTCGTCCAACTCCGGTACAGCGTGCCGTGGTTGTTCGCCGCAGCGCGCATCGCCGCCCCCGGCGCGATCGGTGGGGCACCGGTCGCCGAATGGCTCATCACCGGTGACGGTCTGGCCGCGCTGTTGCAACGCAGCCGCAACATGGGCGACTTCAGGGCCATCTGGGCCTACGGCATCGCGGCGGTCGTGGTGTCGCTGCTCGTCTACGCCGCGGTCACCGCATTGGAGATCCTCGCGTTGCGCCCCAAGGAAGCCCGATGACCGCGACAACTCCGAGGACCACCGGCCGGCCACCACCCCGGACATGGCGGTGGTCGGCTCCCTCGACGTCGGCCTCACCCGCCACAGGGCACGGCTGCCGAGCCCGGGCGAGACCGTGTCCGGCCGCAACCTGCTGCGGCCGACCGGCGGCAAGGGCGTGAACCGGGCGGTCGCGGCCGCCCGACTGGGCCGCCGGGTCGCGATGTTCGGCCGGGTGGGCACCGACCCGGCCGGCTCGTGGCCCCGGGAGGCCGAGGAAGCCGAGCAGGTCGAGCAGGTCGAGCAGGTCGAGCAGGATGTCCGTGTCGCCGATCGCGGCGTCCAACGCGGCCCCGGCGGCGCGGAGTTCGTCGACCGCGCGGCGCGGGTGAGGCAGCCGCCGCCGACCGCCTCGTCGTTGACTTGTCGCAAGCCTTGACGCACCATGTTGAGGCAAGAGGTGAGACAAGGAGGCGTCATGCCGAAAGGAACGACTCCGAACAGTGCCCGGTCGATGCGCCCGGCGGATCTCGAGCGGGCCGGCGTGTGGCTGGCCGGGCACGGCCTGGCCGACGTCCGGCCGACACCCTTGCTGGCCATGCGTCTGGCGGTCCGGCGAAGTACCCGTCTGGCCGCCCACGTCCTGCCGGCGGCGTTCATCATCGTCGCGGCCCTCATCCACGTCACCCACCGGCCCGACGACACCGCGGCCGACGGGTCCTGGCCCTACCGCCACTGGTCGTTGCTCGCCCTGACGGCGGCGGCGGCCGGGCTGGTACTGGCCCAGTCGCTGCTGGACCGGTGGGTACGGCGGGTCGACCGGCGGGCCGGCGCGACGTTGCCGCGGCGGGCCGCCCACCCGGTCCGGCTCGGCTGGCGCACCGTTCTCGGCGGGCCGCGCGCCGCGTTCGCGGTCGCCACGTTCGCCGGCGCGACGGCACTGGCGATCGCCGCCCTGACGATGCGGGACTCCACCGCGCGCTACGCGGCGCTCGTCCTGCTCATCGCCCTGTGCGGGATCGCGGTCGGCATGGTCGTGCAGTTGCGCCATATCCTGACGCACCCGGTCGTGGCCGACGACGAGGTCTCGCTGACCGCCGACCTCATCATGCGGGTCGAGGACGCCCGCGAGGTCGCCGCGCCCACCGTGGTGTGGTGCCTGCCGATCGCGTCGGTGTTCGACACCGCGCTCGGCTGGTGGAACGCCGCCTGGCTCGTCTTCGTCGTCCTGGGCGCCGGCACGCTCGCCCTGATCACGGCGCGGACCGCACCGAGCGGCACGGTGGCGCGGCACGCCACGAGCGGCCGGTGAACCGGTGATCGTCATCGACTCGGCCTCGCCCGTCCCGCCGTTCGAGCAGCTCCGTGCGCAGCTCGCCCGGCAGATCCGAAGCCACACACTGGCCGTGGGCACCCGCCTGCCGACCATCCGCCGTCTGGCCGCCAACCTCGGCCTGGCCGCCAACACCGTCGGCCGGGCCTACCGGGAGCTGGAGGAGGCAGGGCTGATCGAGACCCGCCGAGCCGCCGGCTCGTTCGTGGCCGCGGCCGGCGAGAAGGGACGCGAACAGGCACGCCGCGCCGCCGCCGAGTACGCCGCCGTCATCGCCGGCGCCGGCATCGACACCGACGAGGCCATCCGCATCGTCCGAGCCGCGCTGACCAACGGCACCACGACACCATCCTCGCCGTAACCGGCCGGATCCGCCGACGAGGTGACGTCCACCGCCGGCACCGACGGGTCCCGTCGGCGCCGGTCAACGTGTTCACCACCCATGCGGGCGCTACGGTGCCGGGCGTGAGCGAGACGACCGTGCACCGGATCAAGGTGACACTGCGGGAGATCCGTGTGGGCTCAGCCCTCTGCTTCACCGAACTTCCCTACGAGTTCGCGATGCCGGTCTGCGGCTTGTTTCGCCTGGACGGGGTCGACGGTCGATCCCGGCATGCCGCCCAAGCGCTCGACCCACGCCGCGACGCGCAGCTGCTCCCGCCGGGCATGCTCCCGGCAAGCGAGGCAGGTGACTTGGTCCGGGCGCGGCGAGGTCATCGCGTAAGCCACTCGCACTCCGCATCGACATCGAGAAGGACGCAATAGTCCACTCCGATCGCGGCAGTAACCAAACGTCCGAGGAATTCACCCGACCACTGAGCCGTCACGACATTCGCCAGTCGGTCGGACGCGCCGGAGTGTGCCGGGGAAATTCGATGGGGCTTGGGCGGCCGAGGCCGACAAGTAAGTCAAGCCTTACTTTTATGGAGACTTATTTGCATAGTGGAGGGCCGAGCCAGGAGGTGGACGACTTTGCCACAGTTGAATGAATGTTCCGCATGGCAGGTCGAGGTGGAGCAGGCCCATGTATCGGCTATGTACAGGCTGCTCGACGAACGAGTGGCGGACGTGCGGGCCCGGTTGCATGACGTGCTGAAGTCGTCGGCCGACAGCGTGGGAGGGATGTACGCGCGCGATGTCGCCGCAGAGCGCCTGACAGGGCATGTCAACCGGCTCGCAGGGGCCGAGGAGGGGCTGGTGTTCGGCCGGATCGACGGCGCGGACGGCACCGTCCTGCGCATCGGACGGCTGGGCCTGCACGTGGACGACCGGGAGCTGCCGCTGCTCGTCGACTGGCGGGCGGAAGCGGCGCGGCCCTTCTATACGGCGACGACGGTCCATCCGATGGGGCTGCGGCGGCGCCGCCACCTGCGGGTGGAAGAACGCGTTGTGCGTGCGGTGAGTGACGAGTTGCTGGACGGATCCGCGCCGACAGCCGGCGACATCGTCGGCGACGGCCCGTTGACGGAGGCGCTGGAGGCGCGGCGGACGGGGCGGATGCGTGCAGCAGTGGCAACGTTGCAGGCGGAGCAGGACGCGATTGTTCGTTCCCCTCATCGAGGGGTGACGGTGGTCGAGGGCGGACCGGGCACGGGCAAGACCGTCGTGGCGCTACACCGGGCGGCGTACGTGCTGTATACGTTCCCGCGCGCCGCCAGAAGCGGTGTCCTGGTGCTCGGGCCGACCGCGCGGTTCCTCGACTACGTCTCGCGTGTACTCCCCTCGCTCGGGGAGAACGATGTAGTCCTGGCGACGTGCGGGGAGCTTGCCGGAGTGGTGCCCGCCGCTGTGGAGCCGTCCGATGTTGCACGGCTCAAGGGCAGCTCCGTCATGGCTGAGGCGCTCAAGGACCTGGTGCGCTCCCGCCAGGCGCCTCCGGGCTCCCGGGCCGCCGTACGTGTGGGGCAGGAGTGGGTGCGTTTGACGAGCGGGGATGTCGCGGCGGCCCGCGCGTCTGCGGTGGCGAGCGGCTTGGCGCACAACCGTGCGCGGGAGGTGTTCAAGGAGCACCTGATCGGCACGGTCACAAGCACGCTGGAGCGTGCCGCCACCGAGGCCCTCGCGCACATCGACGCCGAGATCACCGACGGCACGAGCCTCGACCTCGATGCCGCGGCCGAGGCCGACCTGCGGGCTCTCGGCTTCGATGGCGTGGCAACCGTCGATCCGGCCGAGTTGTTCGATGCGGAGGCGCTGCGCGCGAACCTCATGGGCGACGCCCACACCGAGGGTGTGGTGGAGTCCTTGTGGCCACGGCTGCCGCCCGAGACGGTGGTTCGGGACCTGCTCACGGATGCCCTCACCGCAGCCGTACACCTGCCGTCACTCACCGATGACGAACGCGCTCTGCTGCGCTCGGCCGACGCTCCGTGGACCGATGCCGATGTGGCGCTGCTGGACGAGGCGGCGAACCTGGTGGACGGTCCGACGGGCCGGACGTTCGGGCACATCGTCGTCGACGAGGCCCAGGAACTGACCGCCATGCAATGGCGGATGGTGCTGCGCCGATGCCCGGCCAGGTCGATGACGCTGGTGGGCGATTTTGCCCAAGCGGGCCCCGCGACGACAGCGAGCGGCTGGGCCCAGGCGCTGGGACCGCATCTCGGCACCCGGTTCACCGTGCACACACTGACGGTCAGCTACCGCACGACCAAGGAGATCCTGGCCGCCACCCGGGCCCTGCTCGCGCGGATCGCCCCCGGTAGCACGCCGAGCCGGTCCATCCGCCACGGCGAGCCTCCCCGCAGCCTCACCGCATCTCCGCACACTCTCGCCGCGACCGTGGCCGGGGAGCTCCGGGCCCAAGCCGCCGCCAATCCGGGCGACCTGCCGGCCGTGATCTGCGCGGATGCTCGACTCGACGAGCTGGCGTCGGCCGGCATCACGGAGTGGGCGCGGCTCGTACCCGCATCCGAGGCGCGCGGCCTGGAGTTCGATATGAGCATTGTTGTCGGCCCACAGGAGATTATCGAGGCCCGCCCCAGCGGCGAACGTGATCTGTATGTCGCTTTCACACGTGCCACCAAGAGGCTCTGTTTGATCGCCGTCCGCCCCGGGTGAACACCACGCCTCATGACGGCCCTTGAGGGCGTCACGACTTACTGACCTTTGCGGATCCGATGGTCGTCGTTCATTGCGTCAGGGAGGTTGCCGCGACGAAGCCGTTGACGAGTGCGGGGCGATGCTGGATGCGCCGCAGGCCTCGGCGGGCAACGGTGACGAGCTCGTCGAGGGTACGGGCGCCGAGGTCGGCCGGAGGTCCGTTCTTCAGCTGCGCCCAACTGCCCTCGACCGGGTAGAGGTCGGGAGAGTACGGCGGCAGGACGACCGGGTCGGCCAGTCGACCAATACGATCGGTCGGCCGAAGGTCCGGTCGGCGTGGAGGCGGCCTGGCGCTGGTGGGACGGGCAAGGCCGCCCCGCCGTCCGCGACTTCGGCCTCGCGGTCACCGTCGATACGAGCGCCGACGGGGCCGTTGTCGGGCAACAGGCGTGGTATGGCGAGCGGAACCACCTGCTCGCCGTGCAAAGGATCACCGCGATGCAGGACATGTGGCCGTGCATCCGGCCCGTGTCCATGAAGCGGGCGGGTGCGGCGCGGGCCTGGTCGGCCGTGGCGTCGCCTCGGGCAACAGCGTCGACGAGTTCGAGGGGGCGAGCAATTCGATCGCCCCATCTGCGGCTTCGTCCAGGCGCGGGCAGGAGTGGCAGTGGGTCGCCTGCACCGTGCGTACGCACCGGGGGCCGCCCGGGTCCGCGACGGCATGCCACCCGACGTCCGGCAACATTTCGACGCGGGCAGGGACCGGATCACCGCGGATCCGTACGGCCCCGGCTCCTCCGCGATCGGCGGCCATCGCGACTGTCCCCACGTCTCGCGGACAGCGTGCAGGCGCTCGCGAGAGTCCCCGATTCCGGTTCGCGTTCCCGGAGCCGAGCCGAGGTGAGGTGAGGTGAGGCGAGGCGACCGTCGACCAGGGCTGCCGACCCGAGGTCGACCGGTGGACGCACACCGCGGAACCGTCCACCACATCCACTTCATGGCGTTCCCGACAGTGTCCCCGCTGGTGGCCCGACAACCGAAGACGGATTCGAGCGACGACTCAGTCGGTGGTGTCCCACGTCTTGAGGACCGCCGCGACGCTCGCCGCGGTGGAGGACGCGCTGGTCAACTCGTCGGCGAGCGCGGTGACTCCGGCCTGGGTGAGCTTGATCGACAAGCCGCACGCCGTGAGGTAGCCGTGGGCCACCGCGACGGCCACACGCAGGTTCGAGTGCTCCAGCCAGCGCATGCGGCCCAGGCTGTGCGCGAGCGCCGCGGCCTTGGCGTAGGGGCCGTGGTAGACGTCCTGTCCGGCGATCACCGCCCGATGCCGTTCCACGGCCGCGACCGGGACCCCGTAGTCGTCCGGGGCCGGATCGTCGCGCCCCGCGCGACGTGCCACCTCGAGGATCCACGCCAGATCCACGCCCACACTCACCCGCGTGCCTCGATCTCGTCCAGCAGGTCGCCGTAGCCGTCCAGGACCTCCTGGGCGCCCGCGAGGAACACCTCGCGCAGACGCTCGTTGTCCGTGCGGATCAACTGTTCGACGTACTCGTTCACCGGCATGCGCCGTGTCTCCGCAGCCTGCCGCGCCATTTCCGCCGCGGCCTCCTCCAACCGGAGGTTCACCTGTGTCTTCGCCATGACCCGCAAGCTACCACCTGATAGCAGCACGGAGAATCGGGAACGAGACACCCCGGCCCCGGACGCACACGTCTCACCACGGTTTCGCGCTTGCGGCTTGACGAAGATCACCCCACGATGCGCTCGGCGTGCCCGGTCCGTGAGCCCGCACGCACGACGAACGGGGACGGTGAACGGCGATGCGAACGTCATCGGGAATCCCGGTACTGCTGTTGGCCGTCGCCCTGAGCGGGACACTCGGCGCGTGCACACGCACGGAGGACGGCAACGGCGTCGAGGACGGCGTGACGATGGTGGCGGTGCCGGTGAGGCGGGCGACGCCGAGAGCCTCGCGACGGAGGGCGGCGCGGACACGGCCGGCGTCGGTGGGGCGCCTCGGGCGCACAGGCGCGGCCGGAGCGCCCGGGAGACCACGTGCGCCGCAGCCGTTACCTACCGCGAGCGCGAAGAAGACCTCGAAGTACCCCGCGCGCAAGGCGTCGCGCGGTTCGGACCCGGTCCCGTACATCAACCAGGGCGCGGAGGGGATCGGGCTGTTCGGCATCGAGGGGTCCAAGCCCTGCGCCGCTGCGGCGGGCGTGTTCCTGAGCCACCGCGTCGTCAGGCCCGACCAGTCCGGCTACGGCCGGATCCTGGGTCAGGCGATGTTCAACAGCAAACGCCTGTACGCCGCCATCGTCACCCTGGGCCTGGACCACGGGGACATCGTCGTCGCGCCCGCCCAGCGACTGCCCGCCGAGCGCGAACACCCCCACGACGAGAAGGCCCTGCGCGAGCAGTTGCGGTTCATCCACGACCGCATCGTGGTCAAGTCCAACGAACAGATCCTGGCCGACCCGGAGGCCATGAAACTGCTCGCCGAACTGGGCTCCGACCAGATCATCATCGGCTACGCGTTCAACGCCCGGATCGACGGGAAGCCCAACACGAGCCTCGACAAGGCCAACCCGGCTCAACCGCAGGATCGTCGAGATCCTGAACGTGGCCCCGGCAAAGGCGGGTGCCAAGGGCCTGGTCGCCCCGAACGACCAGCCCGACGTCATCCTCAGCGGCTCGGCATTCGAACGGAAGCTGTACAAGAACCACTACCTGGCTCCCCTGCCGGCCCGCCTCGGTGTCCAGGACGACCCGAGGATCGACGCGGTCGACTACCTCGTCTCCTGCACGATGGACCCGTGGGTGACCGACACCTCGGAGGGTGACTTCATCGGCAAGGTCCTGCGCCCGGCGGTGGCCGCGGGTGTCCGCAAGGCGATCGCCGAGATCTTCCACAAGTAGACCCCACACTCCGGACCCGTGCCCGCCGCCGGGATCGGTCGGCGGCGGGCACGGGTCCGGGCGACGGACGTCCGGGTCGGGTCGGGTCGGGTCGCAACCGTGTGGGCGCGGCGGAGGCAATGGAGGTCCCCGACGTAGGCACGGTTCCGAGGCCTGGGCCGCCCCGCGCTTGGGCGGGGGCGATGAACAGCACAACCCCACCGCGAGACGACGCACCACCCAAGTGCGGCGCACGGCCCTCCCCCATCAACGCCCGGCTCGCCGCCGAGCAGAGCGGAGGCCCCACCTGGCCCACGTACGTGGGAGACCACGAAGTGGGGTGGAAGGAACCGCAGTCCGACGGCCGCCACGTCCTGACGCGATCCGTCGATCCCGCCACGCCGCAGGAGGTGCTGCCCCACGGAGCCTGAAACGTCCGCAGCCGGGTCATCGACTACGGGGGCGGGACTGGCCGGCCCTGCCCGGCGGCAGAAACGGCAAGCCCACGACCGTCGTCTTCTCCGACTTCGACGACCAACGCCCGTACTCCCACCGGCTCGGTTCCGTCCGCCGTACGCGGTGACTCCATCGGCCGGAGCAGGTCAGGCTGGGAAACGGCCATCGCGTCACCTCTCAACGAGCTTCGCTACTCGCAGAGTTGCGCAATGGCCGCCCCATGACCAGAGACATGCCGAGATCGCCGCTACGCCACTCGGCCCGACACCGTCCGCTCAGCTCTTCCGCTCACCCAGGACACAGAATTCGTTGCCCTCCGGGTCGAGGAGGGTCACCCAGTGCTGCTCGTCCTGCATGGTGCCGGCGCGCCGGGCACCGAGGGAGAGCAGCCGGGCGACCTCGGCCTCCCGGTCGTCGGGACGGAAGTCGGGGTGGAGGCGGTTCTTCGACGTCTTGCCCTCGGGGACGGGCACGAAGAGCAGCCCAGGCATCCGGTCCGGCTCGGGCCGGATCTCGATGATCTCCTCGGATTCGTCGACCACTACCCAGCCGAGAGCCTCGGCCCACCAGCGCCCGAGAGCGATGGGGTCGGAGGAGTCGACGATGATCTGTTCCCATTCGAGTGCCATGGGCGTGAGCATAAACAGGGTCGGCCGACTGCCGGGGCTGGGGGGTGACGGGCGTCGACTGCGGTCCGGTGTGCGGATCGCGTCCCCCGCGCGGTGTAGCGGCGCGATGTGGTGGCAGCAAGTCGCGAGAAGTGATCGCTGCTACACCACTCCAGCGGACTCCATCGTTGCCGGCATGCGGTGGGGAGTTGGCGATGTTGTTCTCGGCGCTGTCGGTGAACTGCACGCGGTACCGGGGGCCACGTGGTCTCCTCAGTGTGGGGGTGGGCCGGTCACCAGGCTGCCATCGGCGTCGACGACACACACCGGTGTAGTCGCCCCGCCGGACGCGTCCCATGGCCTCCTCGGCCTCCGCGTGGCCCTCGGGCGGCAACGCCCAGTCCAGGACCACGCAATGCACCAGGTGCTCAAGGGGGTGTCGTGCGCGACCTCGTCGAAACCGAGGCCGGATCGAGGACCGCGCGGGGGTCGGCCCCCGGTTCGGCCGCCGGTGTGCCTCTCCGCGCTTCGGTCCTCCGGAAGCGCCGCGCGGATACCGCTCAACGTCCGCGGCAACGCGACGACTTCCCCCCGCACCACGTGCGTCCACTCCGCATCGACCATGGCAACCCGCGTGCCGGCGCCACCGCGAAGGTCGGTGGACGGCGCGGGTGGGGCGTGCCGATGTCGGCGTTCCCGCGTCGGCATCGCGCCCCGTGACGGCGGGGCCCGCCCTCGGCGACGATCCGACGCAGGTGCGTGGGCGGGCCCGGCGGGGCTCCGTCGAGGGCGCGCGGTCGACACGGCAGGGGCCGAATCCGGCGGACCTCGCGGCGGCGCGAGAGCGCGGCCCGGTCCGGTCCCGGTGGCCGGCGGCTCGGTTCCCACGACAATGCGACCGGCAGACACCGTGCGGGCGTTGCGGCGCTCCGCGGCGCGGAGTCGATGGTGCGGGGCGGGGTCGTCGGTCGGTCTTCAGCAGGAGAGGTTGCCGCTGCCGACGTTCGTGCCCAGGATGTCGACGAACTGCTTGTACAGGTTGATGCGGTCGTCGCGCTGGTCGGGGTTCTTGCCGTCGCATTCCAGGGCGCCGTTGATGCTGCGGATGGTCTCGCCGAATCCCTTGTCGTCGACCATCGCGTCGTGCGGGGTCGTGCGTCCGGCGCCGCTCTGGGTGTTCCAGAACCACAGGCCGGTTTTCCAGGATGTGGCCGGGTTCTTCTCGACCTGCCACGGGTCGTGCAGGAGGTCGATGCCGAGGGCGTCGCCGGCGGCCTTGTAGTTGAAGTTCCAGCTGAGTTGCAGCGGGCCGCGGCCGTAGTACGCGGATTGTCCGGCCGGGCATCCGTAGGGCTGTGATTGGTCGCAGTAGTGCGGGTAGTCGGCGGTGTTCTGCTCGACGACGTACCTCAGGCCGCCGGTCTCGTGACCGACGTTGGCGAGGAAGGCCGCCGCCTCGCGCCTGCGGACGGCGTCGCTGCCGGAGGCGGCGAACCTCGGGTAGGCGCCGAGGGCGTCGACCAGGCCCTTGTGGGTGTAGAAGGGGTTCCGGTTCGGGAACATCCTCTCGAACTGGGCCTCGCCGACCACGAAGGAGTCGGCGGCGGACGCCGGTGTCGTCGGTACGGTCGCGAAGAAAGTGCCGACGACGGCAACCACGGTCGCCGTCGACAGGGCACGGAAGAACTTCATGGATCCTCGGATCGGAAGTGGGCGAGTAGCGCTCCGGGAGCGAAGCGGCGGCATCATCATGACCACCGGATCCGGGTCGATCGCACGAACACGCTGAAATACCACCCGTTTGCTTCGCGCTCACCCAACCGCCCACAGAAGCCGCACACTTCCCGAGTCTCGAGGCCGTCTCGGGTGCCCGAGCGAGATCGGGCCCGACGGGAGGACACCCGAGAGGGCGTTACGTCCGTATTCGGCAGCAGCCTTGTCCTGGTTGGGCCAGGGAGCCTTGGCGGGCAAGACGCCCGAGGCGAATGTGGGTGGCGTTCATGCTCGAATCCCCGGTGAGCGGGCCGAGTTGTCGTTCCGTTCGCGAACCCTGAATGCATGGTCCCCGTGTCGTGGCCGGCACGCGCCGAGACCCCGAACCGGAAGACCGGCCCCGAGGAACCGATCGCCGCCGCCCACTCCGCCTGCTTCTGCACGGGTCTCGCCCACTGCCCGACCGGTGCCGGCACGCCACCCACCAAACTCGACACCAAGGCCGACGTCACCTTCCAGCCGGGCACCGGCGTCACCGGCACCCACCTGACCGTCGTCGGCCGGGTGACCGGACCGGACCAAGGCGCCTGCACCCAGGGCGGCGAAGCCGACCGGCCCGTCGACCGGGCCCTTGGCCGGAGTCGGGATCAGTCCCACGGCCACCCTCGCCCGAGGCCGGATCCGAACCGAACGAACACACGCTCCGACCGGCCCCGCGCGGGTGCCGCCCCGTCGAATGATCCAACTCCGCACGGGGCCAAAGGCCTTCGCCCGGGCACGCCTCGCGTCGGCGCGTCGCCGAGGGCGGCCGGCGCGCCTTGGGCGACCGCCGTTCCGCGTAGCCCACGGCGCCATCGGGGCGCTTCCCGCCGGACCCGATCCCCGGCGTGCCCGCACCAGCCGTCCCGCCGGCTTCGGTGGCACCACCGGGCGGCGTCGGACCGGGCCGCCGCTCACCCGCCCGCCGGCCCGCGATCGCCGATGTCGGAAGGCCGGACCCCGACCGAACGGCAAGGTGTCATGTGCACTCCCGTCGGGCGATACGGCGGCGGCCAGGCACGAAGTGATGGACCGGGTGCCACTCCTTCGGGTGATCCGGGCATGTTCGACCGGCTGGTGGAGCAGGCCCGTAATGGGTCGTTCGCCGTACCCGGGCCCGGACGTCCGGGTCACCCGCGGCGGCGGCCCGGTTCGTCCGTCACGGCAATCCCGGAGGTATGCGCATGACAACCGATGTACAGGAGAGCTTCTACCGTCGGATCGACGCGGTTCTGCGGTCCCGGAACGACGGGCACATCGCCTGGTTCCTCAAGGACCGGCAGTACGTGCGTTACGACCTGAAGGCCGACAAGGGGGTGAGCGGGCCGAAGGAGATCGCCGGGAACTGGCCGGGCCTGCCGGACTCCTTCACCCGCAGCGTCGACGCCGCGCTGAACCGCCGGGACAAGCCGACCGTCGGCTACCTGTTCAAGGACGACCAGTACGTGCGCTACGACCTGGAAGCCGACGCCACCGCACCGGGATACCCCAAGAGCATCGCGGACGGCTGGGCGGCCCTGCCGGCGCCGTTCAAGCTCGGCATCGACGCCGCGGTCAACCACCAGAGCGACCCGGAGATCGCCTGGCTGTTCAAGGACGACCAGTACGTCCGCTACAACGTCGCCCAGGACAAACTCCTGGCCGGCCCCAAGCCGATCAAGGGCAACTGGCAGGGCCTGCCCGACTCCTTCACCCGCCGCATCGACGCCGCCGCACCCCACGCCACCAACCCCACCAAGGTCTACCTCTTCAAGGACGACCAGTACGTCCGCTACGACTTGCAGGCCGACCACACCGACCCCGGCTACCCCAAGGCCATCCGCGGCAACTGGCCCTTCTTCGACTGAGACCGGGGAACACGGGCGGTGACGGCCGTGGAGACCGCCGCCACCGCCCGACCGGGACCGCACCACGAGCTCGAACCACCGCCCGCAGCGCGAGAACCCCACCGCCGACCGCAGGGACTGCGGCGCGCGTAACGGGCAGGTCCGACACCACCGACCGGCCCCCTCCCCGGCCTTTCAATGGACGCCGCCGCCTACCGGGACCAACTGGAGTCCGAGGACTACTGGTTTCGAGACGATCCACCTTTGGGTCGACCGTCGTCCGAACACTCTCGCCGGCCCCCGCTCGCCACGAGAACTCGGGGGCCGGCGGGGACCGGGCACGGTCGGCGCCGGCCGGCACCACGCCGACGCCGACCACGCACCCGGGGCCGGGACGGCCCGGACGATCGGCGGAAGGGTACGGGCCGGACTCTCGGTCGCGGTACTCGACCCGGAAGCCCCCTCTCCGGCCTCGGCGTGGGGCTGCGGCGCCGGAGCGTTCGTCGGCTCCCGTTCGGTGAACCCGTGCCCCGCCCGGGCGGGGCAGGTTGGTGGCGAGACTCCAGATGGCCCTGGCCGGCGGCATCGCCGGGTCGGCGGTTGCCACCACCAATCGGGTCGTTCCGTCCGGCCCCACCAGCCCAGCGTCGCGTCGGCGGCCCACCAGGTCTCGGTGCGGCCGTCGCGGAACGTGCGGGGCACCGCGCGCCAGCGGCCGGGATCCCGCCGTCCGCCCCAGGTCGGGATGCGGGCGCGGCGTCGACAGGAGAGTGGGCCTGATCGGCGTGTGCCCGGATCCCGCGCCGTGGCTTCATTTTCGATCGAGGTCGACGGGCCGACCCTGATGCCCGTGGACGCGGGCGCAACGGAGTCGGCCGGCCGAGTGCCCTCGTACCGGCTTCACTTCGGGGGTAACGCGGCGCTCCGTCCTTCTCTATGGTCTAGACCTATGACAAGACGATTAGGCGATGCCATCCGCGGGGTTGTGGTAATCGCGCTCACGGCCACGCTGACCGCCGCCATCCCGGCCGAGGCCGCCCCTGCACGACCGCCGACGCTCACCTGGACGACCTGTCCGCCCGATCCCAACGGCGCGCCCGTCGACCCGCGACTACGATGCACGACGCTGCGCGTACCGATGGACTACCGCGCCCCGGCCGGCCGGACCATCGAGATCGCGGTGTCCCGACTGGCCACGGCCAAGCCGGGACTGCGCCGCGGCATCCTGCTGCACAACGCGGGCGGCCCCGGCGCGGCGAGCCTGAACCGGCCGAGCACGTCGGTCGGCCTCTATCCGCGGGACGTCCTGGACCGCTTCGACCTGATCGGCTTCGACCCGCGCGGTCTCGGCTACAGCACGCCGATCACGTGTGGACGCACCGCCCAAATCACCAATGAGCGCCTCTTCCCGTTCCCGGCCCCGGACGGATCGATCGCGGACAACGTGGACTTCGCCCGTGAGCTGGCGCGAGACTGTCTCGCCAACGGCGGCGCGCTGCTGCCACACGTGACCACGGCCAACACCGCGCGAGACATGGACCGGATCCGGATCGCCCTCGGCGAACGCAAGCTCTCCTACCTCAGCGCTTCCTACGGCAGCTACCTGGGAGCGGTGTACGCCGAACTCTTCCCCGACCGCACCGACCGGATCGTCCTCGACGCCAACGTCGACCCCAACGTCACGTGGCACGAACGATGGGCGTCCTGGGACCACGGATTCGACACGCGGTTCGGGGACTTCGCCGCCTGGGCGGCCGAACGGCACGACACCCTCGGCCTCGGAGCCACACCTGCCGCCGTACGCCGGGGCTACCTCGACATGGTCGAGCGTCTCGATCGCTCCCCGGTGCAACACCCCGGAGCGGGTCTTGTCACCGGCAACCTCTTCCGAGCCATCTATCAGGCGTACTCCTACCACACCCTCCAGTTCCCGGAAGTCGCCGCGTGGTGGCGGTTCCTCGCCGGCACCGGGCCGCCTCCCCAGTGGGGCGAGTGGCCGAGCACGCCCGGTATCCCCCGGGACAACGACACGGCCGTACTGCTCGCGGTGACCTGTGGAGACAGCCGCGCCCCGCGCGACATCGCCCACTACCGGCGCGAAGTCACGGTCAACCGGGCCCTGTTCCCGATCCTGGGCGGCATGGGTACCAACATCTGGCCATGCGCGTTCTGGCCGGACCCGGTCGAGCCGGCGGTGCGGATCACCGACCGCGGCACGACCGACATCCTCCTGCTCCAGACCACCCGGGATCCGGCCACGCCCTATCCGGGTGCGCTGAGCATGCGCTCCGCCCTGGGCAAGCGGGCGCGCATGATCACCGTGGACGGCGGAAACCACGGCGCCTACGACCCCGAGGCGCCGTCCTGCGCGGTCACCCGAGCGCACGACTTCCTGAGCACCGGAGCCCTGCCCGCGCGCGACCTCTTCTGCTTCCACGACCCGGCTCCCGCACAGGACGGGAACCGGCTTCCCTACGCCACCCTGCACGCGAATCGCCCACGGATCGGCCCCTTCTGACCCCAACTCCCCGAGTCCGCCTGCCACGTGCCCTCGACCGGGAATCCGAGCGGCTCCGCCGGGGGCACGACGCGGCGGAGGCGGCCGACGACATCGTCCGGGGCGTCGGCCTCCGCCGTCGTCGGCCCACGCACCATGGACCAACCGGTGGATCCGAGGGACGGTGCTGTGGATCGGCGTGATCCTGGCCGGCATCGGCTCGGTCACCGCCGCGCCGATCCCCCGGGCCTGCGCCGAGTCGGCGACGAACGACCCGTCCCGGAGATCCCGATCGGCGTCCGACCCCGCGGGCGCGCCCTCCCCGGACGCCGGGCCCGCGGGCGCACACGTCACCTCGGCCGCGCCGACCGGGACCCGGCCCGGCGGTCACCGCTGCGCGCCCCGGCGGCGTTGTCCACACGCCTTCCACCGAGCCGTGCGGCTTCTCCCCCGACGCCGGAACGGCCTGCCCCGCTCGCTCGTCGTGACGCCATGAGCAGGTCCCCCGTCGCTCGTCGACCGAGAAGGTTCCTGAACGCCACGGTGGACGCGGCGGCATCCGGGCGCGCGCGGCCGGCCCACAAGATGCGTGTGGGGGGCGGGTTTGTCAGGCTGGAGAGAGGTCACGCGCGCCGCGGCGGCCGACGAGCGGCGAGGTGCGTCCCCGGCCGGTCGATCGGAAGGCGGGCAGTCATGACTGCCGACCCGTTCAGCATCCTGCGCATCGAGGACATGCTCGTCCTGGACGTCGAGGTGGTCAACCTCGAACGCGAGGGGGCACGGCTGGTTCGCGAGGACCCCGACGCACCGGCGTTGCTGCTGGTGCGGCTGCCCTCCCAGCACGTGAACGAAAGCGTGCTGTCCAACGGGCAGTTCCCGGAGACCGTGGCCGCCTTCGCGGCGGCACCGAGCACGTTGGTGTTCCTGCTCCCGGACGGGGAGGACGGCATCGACCTGACCATCGACGCACTGCTGGACTGGAACCGGTTGACCCCGTCGATCGCCCCGGCCAACCAGCCGCTGGACGACCCGAACCAAGCGACCGTGATCGGCGGACTCCCGCGTACCGCCATCGAGTTCCCCACCCGCGTGCTGCTGGGCCACGACCACGACGGTTCGCCGTTCGCGTGGTCGGAGCCACTGACCGAACCGGTCACGCTCGACGGACGGGTCGAACTGTGGCACGTCGAACTGCACGGCGACAACGGCGGGCCGGTGCACCTGAAGGCGTTCTCCACGCCGTCCCGACGCCCCGAGCGCACCGGCATGCCGCTGGGCCGTTTCATGCCCGGCGAGTTGCTCGTCCGCTCCAGCCTCGACGCGTTCGTCGACGTGGACGGGACTTCGCTGCGCCGGCCCCTGCTGGCCGACCCGTTCATGCTCACGCCGCTGGGCGCGACGGTGCACATCAGCGGCTCCTGGCCCAAGGCGCCGGAGTTCCTCGGGCTGAGTCTGGCCGGCTACGAGCAGATCTCCTCGCTCGGACGCGACGAGTTCGTACACACCGTGCGCCAGGGCTTCCTCAGCAGCGGTCACCGGGCGTCCCTCGTGGAGACCACCAAGCGGTCCTACGACGACCCGGGCGACCTCACCTCGGTCGCCTACCTGCGCAAGGAGGCGCACATCGTGGTGGACCAAGCCGAGGTCACCTACGGTGCGGAGGCCGGCTACGACCGGCACGAGGGACGGCAACTGCCGTTCCGGTCGATCCGGCTCACCGACCTGGTCACGCCGGCGATCGATCCGGGGGAGGGCGCGTTCTGGGTGACCGTCGGCGGCGTGCCGTTCCCGTTCCACGCCACCGCGACCGATGCCGAGGACCGGCACGTGAGCATGGACATGCCGCTCGTGTTCGCCTCCGTCGATGCCCTCGACCGGATGGCGCAGGTCTACAACGACCCGGCCACCGCCGACCGCGCGAACCTGGGGCTGGGCGGACAGACGGTCGCCCTGGCCGAGAACCCGAGCGCCGACGGCAGCACCGGCATGCCCGTAACCTCGGCGCGCTTCGCCCTGACACCGGCGTCCGGGCACCCGGCCCGTGCGCTGCCCGCCATGGTCGACGCGGTGGCGCGGGTGCCCGCGGTCGAGCAACTCACCGGTCTGGCCACCGAAACCGCCGTGCGGCTGCACGACGCCTACCTCGAACAGGGCCTGGACGGCCAGCCCACCGGCGCGTTCCTGCAACTGGTCGACGCGCTGCCGATGAACCTGTCCGCCGAGAAGGCGGGCGGTCTGGCCAAACCCAGCATGGCCGTGCAGGCCGTCACCACCCGCGCGGGGCTGCTCGCACCACAGTTCCTCGGCGCGGCGGGCGACGCGGTGGGAGTCGACGCCGCCGCGTTGACGCGGATCTTCGGCGGCACGAAACTGCTGGGGCCCATCGATCTGGCCGCCCTGCTCGCGGACGTCCCGGCGACCTCCGTCGCGGAGTTGCGCGACCTCGGCGAGGACGAGATCCGCCGCCGGCTCGACGGTGTCTCCCAGGAACTGCTGCCGGTGCCGCTCATGCGGATCGGAAATCTGCCCGACGGGTCCGGCTCCGAACTACGGTACGTATGGAAACCCCGGCTGAGGAACGACCTGCCGCTGCTGGATCTGGGCGACGCGGCGCTCGTCCTGGAGGCGACCACCGTGCGTTCGCCGGACGCCCTGAGCAAGTCCGCGGTGCGCGGCGAACTCAGGCGCTTCGCCTTCGAGTTCGCCGACATCGTGCGCGTCGACTTCGAACGCCTGACGTTCACCGCGCGCCCGGGCAACAAGCCGGACGTCACCGCCGCGGGCGTCGCGCTCACGTTCAGGAACGACCTCGAATTCGTCAACCGGCTCCGCGAGGCGCTGCCCGCGAACGTGTTCGGCACCGGCGCGTTCGTCGACGTGACCACCTCCGGCGTCACCGCCGGCTATTCGCTGACCCTGCCGACGCTCTCCCTGGGCCTGTTCAACCTGAGCAACGTCGCCCTGTCCGCGCGCCTGACCATCCCCTTCGACGATCGACCGGCGCGGTTCCGGTTCGCCGTCTGCGAACGGCAGAACCCGTTCAACATCAGCGTGTCGCTGTTCGGCGGCGGCGGCTTCTTCGCTCTCGAAGTGAGCACCCGCGGCATCGAACAGATTGAGGGTTCCCTGGAATTCGGCGGCAACGCCTCGCTCGACCTCGGCGTGGCCAGCGGCGGCGTGCACCTGATGGCGGGGATCGCGTTCCAGATGACCGGCGACGCGGTCGCGCTCACCGGATACCTGCGCTGCGGCGGCTACCTGTCCGTATTGGGCATCGTCAGCGTCACGGTCGAGTTCTACCTGGCCCTCGCCTACCACAAGAACAACGGGATCTGCGAAGTGGTCGGCCAGGGCAGCGTCACCGTGAGCGTCCGCGTGGCGTTCTTCAGCAAATCCGTGAGCCTGTCGCTGGAGCGCCGCTTCGCCGGATCCGCCGGCGACCCGTCGTTCGCGGACTGCGTGGATCCCGACGACTGGGACGAGTACTGCCTGGCCTTCGCCCCGACCCCGTGAACCCGCGCCGCGGCCGACCGATCCGCCGCGCCCACTCGATCCGAACCGCACCCCCGGGTGACCCCGCCAGGAAGGCAGGCCCATGACGACCACCCAGCACATCCAGTGGATCGTCCTGCCGGCCGGTCTGTCCTCAGACGGCACGCAGGCCCGCCTGTCCGTGTTCGTGGGACCTCGGCTGGCGAGTGACGGGCCCGGCACGCTCGCGGCGTTCCCGGACTTCCTGGACTGGCCGGCGCGGGTGACCGACGCCACGTTCGCCCTCGCCCTGGCGGACGCGTCCGGCACCCCCGACGGCGAGACTCCGCTCGTACCGCTCACGCGCACCGGGCCGCCGCCCGATTCCGCGTTGTGGCAACTGTTCTTCCCCGCCGACACCCCGGTGGAGCAGTTCGAGTTCGACGACCACCGGCAGAACACCATGGTGACCTACCCGGCCCGCGAACTCGCCGACACGACACGCCGGTCGTTCGCGGACACCGCGGCCGAGTCACCCGACAGCATGCCTCCGAGCCGACACATGAGCAGCCTGGCCGGGTTTGCCGCCGCCGCCGACATGCCGAGCACCATGCTGGGCATGCGCGAGAACATCGTCACGCAACTCGCCGCCGCCGACCGGCTGAACGTCGAGCAACCGGGCGAACTGGTCCGGCCGGACCTGAGCCCCCGGGAGGCGTTCCTCGCCTTCCACGAACCGCAGCCGCAGGTCCCCGGCCTGCTCGCGGACGGTGGCCCGCACATCGCGCCCTCACCGGAGGTACCGCGCGTCGACTTCCACCAATTGATGTCCTCGCTCGGCGACCACCCCACGCTGCTGCGACGCCTGGGGCTGGTACTGGACTTCGTCACGCCGGTCGGGCAGTTGCCGGCCGCGAGCGGCGAACTGACCGTCTTCCTCGTACCCGGCTGGGAACCGCTGCTCGGGCCGGACGCGTCGCACGATCACGCCGCCGCGACGCGCTACGCCCTGGCCCCGGGCCAGGGATTCTGCGCCGCCGCGGAGGGCGCCGACGCGTTCGGGCCGCCGGCGCGCGGACTCCTGGCCCTGCCGGAGGACCAGTACGCCATCGAACAGGCCGACATCGACGGCGTCACCCTCAAGTTGCTGGCCGCCGCCGTGGCGACCGGCACGGACGATGAGGCCGAGGCCGCGCCGCCGACGGTACGCACCAAGGGGCTCACACTCGTGCTCGACGACCGCACCCGGCACGTGCACGACACCTTCCAGCGGGCCGCCGAGCGGCAGGACACGCTCGCCGGGGACGCCACGGTGGTGCTCACCGCCGAGGACCTCGTGCGCGGACACCGCCTGGACGTCTTCGACGAGCGTCGGCAGCAGTGGTTCTCGCTGCACGAGCGCGAAGTCACCTACGATCGGGCGGGCAGCCCCGGCGACCACCTGGACACCGCGTCCGACGAAGGATTCTTCCAGCTCAGCCTGGCCACGCCCACCGCCGCGCCGGGCGCCGGGCCGCGCGTACACGTGCACGAACACATGATCACCTGGGACGGGTGGGCGTTGTCCGCACCGCACCCGGGCAAGGCCGTGGCGAACGGGGACGGCCCCGAGCGCGTCCCCAACGCGGCGGCCACGACACTGCCGTTGGAGATCGAGAGCCGGGTGCGGCCGGGCTCGCTGCCGCGCCTGAGGTTCGGGAACTCCTACCGGGTCCGGGTGCGCACCGTGGACTTGGCGGGCAACGGGCCGACCCTGGAGGAGGCCGACGGACTCCTCGATCAGGACGTCCTGGTGCTGCCCGCCGCGGGCGGACCGGTCTTCCGCAGGTTCGAGGCGGTCCCCGCGCCGCTGCTGTTGCCGCGTGTCGCGTTCACCGAGGGAACCTCGGCACACCGCCTGGTGATTCGCAGTACCGCCGATCTTTCCCCGGCGCAGTACGCCGAGACGTTCAACGCCTCGCCGTTGGTCTCCGGCGGGACCCATGAGCCGTATCACGAGGTCGACGAGCGGCACGTGGTCGCGCCCAAGGCGTCGCTGGAATGCGTCGAGCGGCACGGCAGGCTCGACGAGGCGATCGGCGCGGGCGACGCCGACGCCCGCCGGCGGCTGTACCGGATCGCGTCGCGGGAGAGCGGCTCGCTCGACGACGCCTCACTGCCCGGCATGGCGTCCGTGACCTATCCGTCGGCGACCCCGGACGGGGCATCGGGCCACTACGTGTTGTGCACGGGCGAGACGGTCGAACTGCCGTATCTGCCCGACCCGCTCGCCGATGGTGTGGTCTTCCACGAGCTCCCGGGCATGCCGGAGCGTCAGGCGTTCGAGGTGCCCTGGAACGGAGCGGCCTGGCATGCCCCGCAATCGTTGCGCCTGTGCATCCGGGAGGGCAGCGGGGCACCCGTCTTCGACCCGTCGACCCGGGTGCTGACCGTGCTCCTGCCGAAGGCGACGGTGGCCACCGTGCGGGTGTGCTCGCGGGTCAAGGTCAACGAGAAGACGATGGGCATGCTCAAGTGGTGCCGGGACGCGCTGGAGCCCGATCGATTCGAGAGCGTGATGGTCGCCGCCCGGGCCAACCGGCACTGGATGTTGACCCCGTGGCACGAGGTGACGCTCGTACACGCCGTGCAACGTCCCCTGACCGCACCGGTGTTGACGCTGCTCGACGAGTCCGACCGACCGCTCGGGGCGACCGGCGAACATCTGGTCGGCTCGCTGGAGCTGAGCGCGGCGAGTACCGAACGCATCGACATGATCGCTTCGTGGAGCGAGAACGTGGACGACCTCACCATGCCGGGCCCGAGCGTCCTCGACGTCACCGCCCCGGTCTTCCGGCTGCCGCTCGCCGCCGCCGTCCCGCTCGACCCGGTCGCGACCGAGAACTCACCGAGCACCCTCGACGGTGACACTCTGACGTTCGACACCGCGGTGGCCGAGGAGCTCGCCTTCTCGGTGCCGCCGGACCAGCCGGCGGCGACACCGGTGCCGGCCAAGTGCGAGTTCGGCGACACCAAGCACCGCGAGGTGACCTTCACCCCCGTGGCGACCTCCCGGTTCGGCGACTGTTTCCCGCCGGAGTTCGCCCAGGACACCGACCGGGAACTGCTGAGCGTGCACGGCGATCCCGTCACGCACACCGTGCGCAGCAGCGCCAAACCCGCGGCGCCGCACGTGTCGGGCACCTTCCTCACCCTCGGGTTCGAGACCTCCGGAAGCCTGCCGGACGGCCTGGTCAGACGGCGGCGCGGCGGCGGCTTTCGGGTCTATCTGTCGCGGCCCTGGTACTCGTCGGGGGACGGCGAGCTGCTCGCCGTGGTGTTGGGCGTGGAAGGGGACGAACAGCCGCCCCAGGCGCACCCGTTCATCACCCTGATGGGACGCGACCCGATCCGCGCCTCCGCACCGGTGTTCCTCCCGTCCGCGAGCAACTTCCCCGGCGCACAAATCACTTCGGACGTGGCACTGCCCGAGGTATTCGACGGATTCACCGTCACCGCGGCCGGGTTCGAGCCCACCTTCGACGGACCGTCCGGCCGCTGGTTCTGCGACATCGACGTCGACACCGGGGACGGCTACCTCCCCTTCCTGCGGCCCGCGTTCGCCCGCCTGCAACAGCGCTCCCTGGAAGGTTGCCAACTGTCCCCGATCGTCCTCGCCGACACCCTGCGGCTGCTGCCCGAGCGCACCCTCACCGTCACCGGCACCGACCCGCTGACCGTGCAACTCACCGGGCCGACCTACCACGACGACAACAGCCCGCCCACCGTGCGAGCCGGCCTCCAACTGCGCGACCCCGCCGTCCCCGACCCCGTCCTGGGTTGGCTCGACCTCGACGAGACCGTCACCGAACTCTCCGCCGACGACGACACCAGCCTGTCCCCCACCTACTCCGCCGAAATCCCCCTCCCCAGCCCGCTCCCGGACCAGCCCCTGCGTCTGCTCGTCGTCGAAAGGGCCGTCATGCGCTCCGACTTCGCCCTCGACGAGTTCGGCCCCACCGAGGAAAGCCCGGTCTACGCGGACGCGGTGGAGCTGCGATCCGGATAGGCCCCGGCACACCGGCCGGTCGCTCGCGCGGGCACCGGCACGCGCGGGGGGGGGCGGCATCGGGCCTGCGGGGCACGCTCGCGCGAGTGAGGCTCTCGGCCCTCAGCCGGCGTGAGGCTGCATCGTCGGGTGCCGCGGAGGATTCCCTGACCCATGGGACCTGTGGGACCTGTGGGACCCGTGGGACTCGTAGGACTTGTGGGACCCGTGGGACCCGTGGCCGGGTCGACCGCCGTGAGCGTCCGCAGCCTGCATCACATGACGAGATCGGGCCGCGGTCGGCGGCGGCATCATCCGAATGGCACGTTAGGTCGACGCGACAGCGGTAACCGGGCATTACGCGGCTCCGCTTTTCGGACGCCGACCCACCACGTGGAAACCGTTGGACGGAGACGGCCGATGCCGGATGTATCAGTGGACGAGAAGCAGCGGATCAAGAACCTCAACGCCCGCATGGCGAACGTGGACCAGAATCTGTCCGCGGAATGCACCGTCATCGCCGGGGGCCTGGGACTGCTCGGGCTGGGGCCGCAGGCCGGGGCGTTCGCGGTGGGCGCCGGGCTGTTCCGGCTGCTGGCGAGCTACCGGCAGTCGGTGGCCAACGATCCGTCGCGCGACGACTTCGACCAGGTGTGGATCAGTGCGGCGGAAGTCGACGAGAGTGCGCTGCCCGCCGACGAGCCCGTGCGGTCGCTGCACCGCGCGGGCGCGCACGTCCTCGTTCTCTCGGATCAATTGTGGGCGCTGCTCACGGCGATGGAGCGCCATGAGGGCGCGGTCGGCGCGGGGGACACGAATGCCGCGGACACCCAGGCGGACGCGGTCCGCCGGAATGCGAACGCGTGCGCATCCACGCAGGACGCACTCGCGGGGTTCGGGTCGGACCTCAACAACATCTGGGCCACCGTGCACGCCACGAACGGGTTCGATTGGAACGGGATCTCCGTCGACGACGCCCGACAACTGTTCACCGCGTCCTGGGGTGACCCGCCCGCCTCACCGGAAGCACCGCTCCAGGCGCTCATCGGCTGTGTAACGGGCACCGCGGACGATGTACTCACGCCGTTCGCGGACACGGGCCTGTCGGACCCCATCCTCGGGATGACCGAGCGTCCCGCCGAACCGACCGTCCTGTTCGACGACGGCTCCGCCACGGACTTGGCGGACCTGTCCGCCGCCCTGCGCAACCTCGTCACCGACTCCAACGCGTGACGAAGGCACCGACGCGGACGACATGCCGGGGAGCGACAGTCGGCGTCGGTGCCCAGGTTCGATGTGGGTGCCATGCCCGCCGGTGGGGAAGTCGGCTCCGACACACGGGTTGCCGAGTGTTCCACCGGCAGCGTGCCGGTTCGCCGACCGGCTGCTCCCGACAGGACAGACCTCGTGCTCTCGGGGGAACGCGGGCGCATCACTCGACCGCCCGCCGTGACAACCCTCCTGCTCCTGCTCGTGGCCCCTGCGACATCGCGCCGGCCACCGCCCCCTCCCGGTACGGCCGCAGGTTCGAGGGGTCGGCGTTCGGTCCTCCGAAAGCGCCGGGCAACTTGCAGGCCGCTTGAACCGGCTTGAAGCGCCCGTTGCACCGCGGTGCGTTCCGGATCCACGGCGGCAGGGCGACCGTCTCGGACCGGTGACCGGCCTGCGATCCGACACGTAGCCGCCCGGACCACGACCGCCGGCATGCGGGCCGGCGCAATCGAGCCGCAAGACGGGCAGCGGATGCTTGTTGCGTGAGCCGAGGACCGCGCCCCACCGTCTGCGAACGCGCTGGTGGGGGATGGGCGTTGTCCGTCCTCGGCGGCACCCGTCCCAGATCCACCGGGTCCTGCTCGGCACCCGGAGCGGGTCGATCATCCTTTGGAGAATCATGCGCGTCCGCGCTTTCACCGCTGCCCTGTCGGGAACTCTGACCATTTGCGCCTTCGGCGTCGCGCCGGCGCACGCCGGTCCCCTCAGCCCCACGACGATCATGGCCGTCACGGTCAACAATGGTCAGCCCATCGTGGTCGGCACCGCCACGAAGACCGTCAGCGCCGCCGTGCTCGGTACCAACGACTCCGGGATCGGCGCCGGGATCGTCTCCCTCTGGCACGGCGCCACCGACTACACGCACCGGGACGCCACCCTCTCGGATCCGAACCTGGGCGTGTGCTTCTCCCCCGGCGCCATGGGGCACTGCACATCGACGATCGACATCACCCCGGCCCCGGGCACCGACAAGGCGCTGTACAGCAACTCCCTCGCCGGAACGTGGAAGGTGGCGACCTTCGTGTGGGGCAACAACCATCAGTTGGGCTACTCGTACCAGTACTCCACCGTCCAGGTGCTGAGGCAGGCGAAGCTGTCGGCCGACGCCGCTCCCGAGCCGGCGCACGTAGGCCAGACGATCAACGTCTCCGGCAGGCTCACCCGCGCAAACTGGGAGACCGGCACGGACGCGGGCTATGCAAACCAGCCTGTGAAGCTCCAGTTCCACAAGACGGGGAGCACCGGCTTCGTCACTCTCAAGACGGTGACGACCGGTTCGGGGGGCGTCCTCAACACCACGGTCGAGGTGTCCGCCAACGGCTCCTACCGGTTCGCGTTCGCCGGCGACGCCACCACCTCCGCGGTTCAGTCGGTCGAAGACGTCGTCAACCTCGATTAGCAGCCGGCCGCAACGGCCGTCTTGCCATCCACCGATGCAGGGCGCCGTCGGCGGGGCGGCCGCCCCGCCGCAGTTGCCGACACCGCGCATCATCGAATGTCTCCGCCCGTGACGCCGAGGGTCTGCCCGGCCGCTCCGAAGCCGTCATCCGTATCGCCCTGACCCCGAGCCCCACGGTCCGCCGCCGCACCGGCGAGAACACCGCATTCCGGCGCGATCCGACACCTCCTGCCGAACAGCGCGTTTCGGCGGTGGACACCGGGAGGGAACGACCTCCGGCAGCTCGCTGCCCCGTGCTCGAAACGGTCGCAGCCGTTGGCTCCTGTGGCGTGTCACCATGTGTGGATCACGACAGGGGGCGATGATGCGAGACGGGCTGCAGATCAGCGTGTTGGGCGAGGTGAGAGCCACGTTCCAGGACCAGGTCGTGGATCTGGGAGGGCTTCGGCAGCGCGCGGTGCTGGCCCTCCTGCTGGTGGCCCGGGGCGGGATCATCACCAGTGACCGGCTGGTCGACGGGGTGTGGGGCGGGTCGCCGCCACCGAGGGCGCAAGGCGCGCTGCACGCGTACGTCTCGCATCTGCGACGCCGGCTCGAACCCGGACGGGAGGCCAGGTCCCGCAGCGGCTTCATCGTCAGCGAGGGCTCCGGCTACGTCTTGCGGATACCGGACGAAGCAGTCGACGCGTGGCGCTTCGAACAGTCACTGCGGCATGCCGCCACGATCACCGACCCGGCCGAGGCGGTGGCGGTTCTCGAGGGCGGACTGGCGCTGTGGCGAGGACCGGCGTTCGCCGAGTACTCGGCGGAGCTGTGGGCCCGGGGGGAAACGGCACGGCTGGCGGAGTTGCGCGAGGTGGCTCGTGAGCGGCTGCTCGCCGCACGTCTCGAACGTGGTGAGGACGCGGTCCTCGTGCCGGAGATCGAGGCACTGATCGCACAGGACCATCTACGCGAGGAACGCTGGCGTCTGCTCGCCCTCGCCCTCTATCGCTCGCACCGGCAGGGCGACGCGCTCAGCGCGTTGCGGCGCGCCAGACAGGTCCTTGCCGAGGAACTCGGGACCGATCCCGGCCTCGCGCTGCGCACCCTCGAAGCGGACGTTCTCGCCCAGTCGCCCGCGCTCGACCGGCCTGCGGCTCCCGGATTCGCACACCGAGAGGCACCGGCTGCGGCCCCGGTGGGGACGCGAATACGGCCGGCCGCAGCCCGATCGGCTTCCCAGGGCGCGGATGTCCTGGTGGACCGGGACCGGCAGTTGACCGAACTGGGCGACTGCCTGGCCGGTGCGCTGAAGGGCAGGGCCGGCCTGGTCCTCGTGGAGGGCCCGGCCGGTATCGGCAAGAGCCGCCTGCTCGCCGAGGTTCGCCGGCTGGCCGCCGAACACGAGGTGCTGACGCTGACCGCACGCGGCAGCCAGCGGGAGAAGGACTACGGCTACGGTGCCGTGCGCCAACTCCTCGAACGCCTGGTCGTCAGACGCGGCGGCGAACTGATGACCGGAGCCGCCGCCGCGTCCACCGCGGTCTTCGACCCCGACGCAGCCGACCACGGCCACCATCCCGACAGCTACGCGGTCCTGAACGGCCTCCACCAGCTGACCCTCAGGCTCGCCGCCGAACGCCCCCTCCTCCTGGCCATCGACGACCTGCAGTGGTGCGACACCGGCTCGCTCCGCTTTCTGGCCCATCTCGCGGGCCGCCTCGAAGGACTCCCCATCCTCATCGCCGTAACCCTGCGTACCGGCGAACCGCACCATGACGGGGAGCTGTTGGCCGAACTCGCCGACAACGCCGCCGCCCTGCGGATCCATCCCACTCCGCTCACGCCGGCGGGCGTCGCCGATGTGGTCCGCGACGCGCTGGGCGAGCCTCCCGACGCGACGTTCGCCAACGCCTGCCATCGGGCCACGTCCGGCAACCCCCTGCTCCTGCGCCAGTTGGTACGGGCACTCCAGTCACGCGGCATCCGGCCCGAGGCCGCCGAGGCCGGCACCGTCATCTCCGTAGGGTCCAGGGCCGTCTCCCAGCTCGTCCTCAGCCGCCTCGCCCGACTGCCCGCCGACGCGACGGCCGCGGCCCAGACGGTCGCCGTCCTCGGCGACGGCGCGACACTGCCCGACGTCGCCGCCGTCATGGACGTGTCCGAGAACGAGGCGGCGGACGCCATCGCGCCCTTGGTCCGCGCCGAAATCATCCGCGACCACTACCCGTTCGGCTTCGTTCACCCCCTCGTGGGAGACGCCGTCTACCGGGACCTGCCGCCCGGCGAAAGACAACTGCGGCACGAGCGGGCCGCCCGCATCCTGCACGCCGCAGCCTCACCCCCCGAGCAGACGGCGGCCCACCTGCTGCTCACCCCGCACCGCGGCGACTCCTGGGTCGTCGACATGCTGTGCACAGCCGCCCGGGAAGCCGCGGGCCGCGGTGCCGCCGACGCCGCCGCCACCTACCTCACCCGCGCTCTGCGGGAGCCGCCCAGTCCCGCCCGACAGCCCGAGGTACTCCTCGAACTCGGCCGCGCCGAGACCCTCGGCAACGGCCCCGCCGCCGTGGAACACCTGCGTCAGGCCTACGAGACGCTGACCGACCCGCCGCGCCGGGCCGCTGCGGCGCTGCTCCTCTCCCGGATCCTGGTCTTCGCCGGCAGGCAGGGTCAGGCGACCGAGTTCGCCCAGCGTGCCGCGGCCCGGCTGCCCGCCGAACTGAAGGACGAACGGCAGGGCCTGCTGGCACTGGAGCGGATGAGCGCCTACATGCACGGCCTGGACCGGCAGCCGTGGCGCAGCCCGCAGGACCGCGTCGTCGACGGCGGCGGGTCCGGCGCCCGGATGCTCGCCGCCTACCTGTCCTGGGAAGCGGCCCAGGACGGGAGTGAACGCAGCGGGGCCGTAGCGCTCGCCCGCTCCGCCGTCGCCGACCGGGTACTGCTGGATGCCGGGGAAGAGCTGCTCTGGTACGCCGCCGCCGTCGTCCTGCACCTGGCGGACGAGGAGGTCGGAGAGCTGTGGGGCGCGGCACTGGCCCGCGCCGACGAGCGCGGCTCGCTGTTCTCCGTCCTCTCGACCCACATGTGGCGGGGTTTCACACAGTGGGACCAGGGAGATCTCCGAGGGGCGCTGAAGTCCCTCACGATCTCCGTGGAGCAGCACCAGACCTGGGGCCTCGCACCCGGTGCCTCGCGAGGCTGGGACATCCTGACGGGAGTTCTGCTGGATCTGGGCGACACCGCAGGTGCCCGCGCGTGCGTGGATCGCATGCGCGCTTTGGCCGGGGATACCGAGGGCGACCTCCTCACCAGGGAGACGCAGGCCAGGGTGCTCATCGCGGAAGGGCGTCATGACGAAGCGCTCGCCGGCTTGGACGCCGTTCGGCAGCTGCGGCCGTCCGTGGTCAACCACGCCTGGCGGCCGTGGGCGCCGCTGCGCGTCCAGGCGCTGGCGGGTGTCGGCGAACGGGCCGAGGCGGAGACCCTTGCCGGGGAGCAACTCGCGCTGGCCCGCCGCTGGGGCGCGCCGAGCATGGTGGGTCGGTCCTTGCGAATGCTGGGCGAGCTGCGCGGTGCCCATGGGGTGCCCGAACTCCGGGAGGCGGTGACGCTGCTCGCGCCCGGACCCGCCCGTCTCGAACATGCCCGCGCCCTGTACTCCCTGGCGGTTCACGGCCCCTCCCGGGAGGCCGAGGCCGCCTTGCGCCAGGCGTACCCCATCGCTGAGCGCTGCGAGGCCGCCGGCCTCCTCCGGTCGATCGGCGACCTCATGGGCAGGCGTAGGTGAAGGTGGCCGACGCGTCTGTCGGGTCGGGCGACAGGATCTCCAGGGTGGCGGTCGCCTGCACGGTCCCGTGACCCTCGAAGGTCCAGCGCAGGACGACGTCCGTCCGGTGCGCGTCCTGGGCGACCCGCTGCCGGAGAATGCCGGAAACCGTGCCGTCGCTGCGCTTCCAGCGGTAGTTCACCGTGCCTTCACGGCCGTTGGTGTGCAGGGTGCCGACGACCGCGGCGGTGCCGTCGCAGGCCGGACCTGCGGCATCGGTGTGGACGGTGGCTCCGGTCACGGCGAGCGCGGATGCGGGTGCGTACCGCTGCCAGGCGAGGTAGGCCACCACCGCGATCAGTACGACCGCCGGCAACAGCCAGCCGCCGAGGACGCCCCTGCGCGGTCGACGTCGGCGTGGGAGGTCCTGCGGCCTCGGGGCCCGGGACGCGGTGCCGTGCCAGACGCTCGCCATCCGGCCGTCGGCGGTGTCCGTCAGGGTGGGCACTCCGGGGCCGAAGCGGGGCGCCTCCTCCGACCCCGGTACGACGGGTTCCGGAGCGTGGGGTGGGGCG
>NZ_JBEXUX010000033.1:46440-115668 GCF_040629175.1 Embleya sp. NPDC005971
GCGGCCAGGGCAGCGGGCGTCAGTCGTACAGTGCCGACCTCGTCCACGTGCGGAAGGCGCACCGTTGCCCCCGGTGAGACCGATACCGGAGCGTGGGACGTGGCGGCCAGGGCAGCGGGCGTCAGTCGTACAGTGCCGACCTCGTCCACGTGCGGAAGGCGCACCGTTGCCCCCGGTGAGACCGATACCGGAGCGTGGGGTGGGGCAGCGAGGGCAGCGGGCGTCAGTCGTACGGTGCCGACCTCGTTCGTGTGGGGAAGTCGCACGGTGCTTTCCTCGGGGCTGTCCTGAGGCGTTTCCTGAGGTGTCGTCATCCGGCACCCTCTCCTTCGTACGGCGTGGATCCCCGGACTCTCAGCGGGGCGGGTTGCAGCCGGAGGGCGCCGAGACGGTCACGAAGGCACCGTTGCCGGAATCGGCGGCGGGGCTGGTCGAGACCTTGACACCGAGGTAGGGCGAGCGTTCCGGGGTGATGAACCTGTGGGTGTACCTGCCGGGGACCTGTGTGCGCCCCTTGGGAAGGGCGACCGCGTCGGTGGCGACCACCGTGCCGACCGCCCTGGCGGAGGAACCGGTGAACCAGGTCAGGTTGAGCGTTCCGTCGGCGGCCCCGTCGGTCAGTACGGTCACGGAAGCCACCAGGACGCACCCGGAGCCCAGCGGACCGCTCGCGTCGATCTTCACGGAGACGACATGGAGTCCCGGCGCCGGGGTCGTGGGCGGCACGGTGGTTCCCCCGCCCGAGGTACTGCCGCCGCTCGTTCCCCCCGAGGTGCTGGTGCCCCCGCCGGACGATCCGCCCGACGGTCCGCCCGATCCGCCCGACGGCCCGCCCGAGGTGCCTCCCCCGGTGGAGCCGGAACCGGACGAGTCGCCGCTTCCCCCGCCACTCGACGAACCACCGGGGAGGTCGTTCGGGCCCGCGGGGCCGTCCGTGCCCGGCGGCGCCTCGCCCTGGGCTGACGGCTCGTCAGTCGCCTCCTGAGCCGAAGCGGACACACCGGGTGCTCCGGTCGCCGACGGCTCGTCGCTCGCGGCTGTGCTCGCGGAAGCACTGCCGGATGGGGAACCGGACGGGGAACCGGACGTCGAGGGGCCGGACATCGCCACCGGTTGGTTCACCGGGTGATCGCTGCCCACGGCCACCGCGGTCATTGCGAACCCACCGAGCAGCAGCGTGCCGGCGGCCGCCCCGGCCAAAGCCTTTCCTTTGCGGCTCAGCGGCGGACGACTGCGTTTGCCCCGTTCCAGGCCGCGCCCGGGGCCGGGGGTGACGCTTGAGCCGGGGCCGAGGTCGGTGGTGGCCAGCGCGGTGATGCCCGAGGCGCCGCCGGGGTTCGCCCAGGGGAACAGCAGGGGTAGCAGGGCCGCCAGTGCGGCGAGTTTGCGCTGCCCCCGTTCCTCCCAGTCCTCGCCGTAGGCGGCTGTCGCCACGGCTTCGAGTTCGGCTACGAAGTCCGCAGCGGTTGCCGGACGTTTCCCGGGCGTCTTGGCGAGACCGCTGCGGATCAACGGGCGCACCCGCTCGGGGGCGAGTGCGTCCGGGACGGGCGCCCCCATGTGCTGCATCGCCAGTTCCTTGACGGTGTCGCCGGCGTACGGCTTGGCGCCGGTGAGGCACTCGAAGAACGTGGCGGTCGCCGCGTACACATCCGTCGCGGGACTCGCCGGCCGGCCGGTCCACTGCTCGGGCGCCATGTACATGGGGGTACCGGCCGATTCCCCGGCTTCCCCACTGGGCACCGCGATGCCGAAGTCGACCAGCTTGGACGTCCCGTCGGCGGCGATCAGGACGTTGTCGGGCTTGTAGTCGCGGTGCACCACCCCCACCGCATGGGCGGCGGCAAGGCCGAGCAGCGATCCCTTGAGCACGGCGAGTGCCGCCTCGGGCTCGGTGGCGCCCTCCTGCTTGAGCAGCGCGCGGAGCGGAATACCGTCCACCAGCTCCATGACGATCGCCGCACCGAAGGACGTCTCCACGTACTCGTAGAACTCGACCACATGGGGGGACCGAAGGGTGCCCAGCAGCTTGGCCTCGGCGCGGAACCCGGCGAGGAACGTGCCGTCGCCACGCAGCCGTTCCGAGAGGAACTTGATCGCCACCGGCGACCCGGTCCCGTCATGTCGGGCGAGCATCACCCGGCCACTCGCGCCCGAACCCAGCTCCCTCGACGGCGTGTACCCGGGAATCATCCACGGGTCCGCGCCGGGTCCGTCGGCCGCGGGGAAGACCTGCGGCCCGCTCATGCGACACGTCCGGCCGCGGCGAGGCCGCCAAGGAGCCCCTCGGACACGTGGGAGCCGCACACGCGCGGGCCGTGAACGGGCGCCCCCTGGAGCACGCCGCCGCGGTGGGCACCGACGACCGCCGGATTCAGCATTTCTTTCGTCCTCCTTCTGTCGGATGTACGTGAGCTGCTCTCCGTGCACATGCTTCGCTCTCGGTCTTGCGGCTCACTTGCATCCGCTCCGGAACGTCCGGAATTCCGGACGGTTCGGCTCGGTGGGCATGCCCTGATCGGCGCTTGTGGTTGCATTCCCGCCCTGGCACTTATGCTGCGTTCCGGTCACGATCCGGAAATGATCGGGCAGGGCATATTCCGGGCGCAGTCAACATTGCGACGTCCGTCTTTCGGCGTACGGTGACAGGGCCGAACCGGCGATGGCCGGTACCGGCGCCACGGTCCGCCGTGGGAGGCGGAGCCCGTCAACGCCTGCCCAGGATCCTTGCCTTGCCCCGCTCGAATTCCGCAGGCGTCAGGGCACCCGAGATCAGCAGCGCCTGCAGCCGTTCGAGTCGCACGAGTGGATCGCCGGTCGGTGCCGGAGGCTCGCCCGCAGAGGCCCGGTGGGGCCGCAGGAGGCGGAACATGCCCGCAGTGCGCCCGGCCGGCACGGTGTAGGGGCGGGCGGGGCGACGTCCGGCGATCCCGTCGTCCGGCGCGAACGGATCGAAAGCGCCGCCCCGGAGGCCGGACGCGAGCAGAAAGGCGCTCAGCATTCCCGTGATTGAAGATATCGGCAGCGCGAACGCCCATCGAGTGCTTTCCGCAGGGCATTCACGCTTCGACACGTAAACCCCACCACCCGACGAACAACTACCGATGCGTGTCAGTTGATACAAACTGTACCCGGCGACTGCCAACGAGATGAGGAGAAAAAGGCCACCGATACCGGCGCGTAGAAAGGATTTCATGATCCCGGACCCCCTTGAAAGCGTAACTTGCGAGCCGGCGAAGGACGCCGGCGTCCCGTCCACAGAACACGGGGGACGACACCTGGAGAGAAGAGATTCTTCGACGGCGCCATCGAATTGGCGACGCCGGGGAATGCGTACGCCGGCTTCGCGTACCTCTCCGCGGCGTGATGGACCTGGCCACGTAGCCGTTCACGAGACGGACCCTCGCGCTGCGCGGTCCCTCCCCCTTGAGATAGCGCAGGTCTGCGCCGACCGCGCTGTCCCACGGTGGGTCGATCAACCGCGCCGCCCTGGCGAAGAGGCACTGCGGCAGACGCCGTCCTCCTTCCACGAGGAATTCCCGCAGTGAGACGGCCTCGGTGGCCGCGACGGTCATGCCCTGTCCGCGGAAGAGCCGGACGTCGCCTGCGTCGTTCCGGGCTTCGGCCGGCCCCGTTCCGGTGGACGAACCCCCGACGCCAACTCTCCTCCGCCCCCTTGCGGTGGACTTGCGACCGACTAGCACCTCGGCCGGCCCGCCGGAGGCCGGGAACCTCCCGCCGGCCCGGACTTCCGCCGTCACCGACGAATGGGCGCCCGGCGGAATCCGCAACCACTTCGCACCGCCGGGTCCGCCCGAGGCTGCGCGGGGCGGGGGGCGCGCAACGCACGGGCCACGCAAGAACGATGCAAGGCGTGTGCCGGAACTTTGGTGACGAGCGGCGAGGGACCGTGTGCACCAGCGCCGGAGAGCATTTCGCCTGCCCCTCACGCAACCGCGCCCCGAGCGACCCGGCAAGTCTGGACGCTCGCGGACCTATCTCTGGGAGAGTCATGCGAATACGCGCGATCACCGCCGCCCTGTCAGGCGTCCTGGCCCTCACCGTGCTCGGAGTCCCGGCAGCACACGCGGCCGGAAGCAACAACAACTCGACGGCCCGCACGACGACGCACAACCCGCCGATGTTCGCCGTGCCGCCGGACCCGTATGTCGTGTCGGGCGGCACGGCGGCGGCGCACAACCCGCCGATGTTCGCTGTGCCGCCGGACCCGTACTTCGTGTAGGGAACCGCATGGCGAACCGCACCCACGACGAGTTGAACGTGGTGATGTCGGTACTCGTACGTGGGTGGTCACGGTTTGGGTAGAGCCGGCCCCGGACCGCACCCGCACTCGCGGGAGGCGGCTTTCGGAGGAGGCTCGTTGTCCTCCTCCGCCGGAGGCTCGGCCCCGCATACGGAATGAAGTTGGCGAACGCGGGTTCTTTACTTCGCCCTGCCGGGTGTCACCCGGCGGGGCGAAGTGCTGCCCGGCTTGTGGGCCTCGACGTCCTGAAGGCGTGTTCGTCGGCGCGGGAGCGCGACGACGGCGGTGCGGGTGTGGGCGACGGGGGCGTTGCGCATTGCGGTAGCGGGCGCTCGGCGGTTCACTCTGCTTACCGATTGGTCGACCGACGCCGAGGCGCCGACCGGCCACTGGTTGACGAACCTGCCCTCGCTGTCGGACCGGACCCGCCCCACCCGCCGCCGAGCACTGTCCCGACACCAACGACCACGAAGACCGACCACCACCACCCGACAAAGCACCACTGGCGGCAGGCCGCATGGGGCGCGTCTCCCGCGCGTGTCGACGCTGTGGTCCGTTCGGAGCAGCGTGCGGCGGGGTTGCGCACCATGGGGCGAATCGCCTGTTCGAATGGTCGGCGGCACAACGTCCCGGATTCCCGGGCGGCCGATTCCGGGAGTGATCGTGAGAAGTTCCCTGTCGCTGCGTACGCGTCTGGTCGCCGGTGTCGGCGCGGCCGTCCTGGCGTTCGGTGTGGCCGGTGCCGCGCCCGCGACCGCCACGGGCTGCCAGGGGTCGGCGTGTGGTGTGAACGACGACTACGTCGTCACCACCGATCACCTGACCGAGGAAGCCGCGACCACGGCCGCGCTCGCCGCCCTGGCCGCGGCGGAGGCCGCCGGGGAGCACGTGAGCGTCGCGGTCGTCGACCGTGACGGCAATGCCATCGTGCAGCTGCGCGGCGACGGCTCCGGACCACACACCTACGAGTCGGCGCGGCGGAAGGCCTACACCGCCGCGTCGTTCAACGCGCCCACCTCGGTCCTGGTCGGACGGCTGGAGCAGAACCCGACACTGGCCGACATCCCCGGCACCCTGTTCCTGGCCGGCGGGCTGCCGATCGTGTACCGCAACACCCCCATCGCCGGCATCGGCGTCGCGGGCGCGCCCAGCGGTCTGCTCGACGAGCAGTTCGCCCAGGCCGGCATCGACGCGATCAGCCACTGACGGCGTTTGCGACCGGGCTCGCCGGGGCGTCGAACAACGTCCCGGGCCCGGCCGCGAAGCGCGATCCGGCCCGGCCGGCGGCCGGAAGTCCAGCGGGCGGGGCGGCTATTGTCGGGGCCATGAGCGCTTCGACGGTGTCACGGGTCGAGATCGACGGCCGACCCACCACGGTGGAACGGCTGCACGCCGTCGCCGTGGGCGGATACGGGCACTTCACCGCGATGCAAGTGCGCGGCGGTCGGGTGCGTGGCCTCGCCGATCATCTGCGTCGGCTCGACGCGGCCAACCGGGAGTTGTTCGGCAGCGCCCTGGACGGCGACCTGATTCGGCGTCACATCCGGCACGCGCTGGCCGACGACGTTTCCGACGCCTCGGTGCGGGTCCACGTGCTCGCCGCGGACGAGGCGGGGGCGACCGCGGTCCTGGTGACCGTGCGGCCACCGGGCGACATGCCGCCCACGCCACAGGCGTTGCGGTCCGTCCCGTATCTGCGTGCCGTGCCGCACATCAAGCGGGTGGGGGACTTCGGGCAGGCGCACTTTCGCCGGCAGGCCACCCGCGAGGGCTTCGACGAGGCGCTCCTGACCGGGCCGGACCGGGTCGTCGCGGAGGGCGCGATCACCAATATCGTGTTCCACGACGGCACTTCGCTGCTGTGGCCCGACGCGCCGGTCCTCGAGGGCATCACCATGCAACTGCTGGAACGGGCCCTCGCCACCGGGCCGTCGCCCTCCCGACGCGGCCCGGTCCACCTGTCCGACGTCGGCTCCTTCCGGGCGGCGTTCGTGACGAACTCGCGCGGCATCGCCCCGGTCCGACTGATCGACGACGTACCGATCCCGGTCGACACCGCACTGACGGCAACGCTCGGCCAACTCTACGCGTCGATCGTGTGGGACCGGATCTGACCATCCACAGACCCGCGCGTCAACGGACCAACGGCCCGCCAACGCACAGGCACCGCACCGACTATCCACCGGACACGGCCTGGTGAACGCTTCGGCAACGACATGAACAGCGTCGATCCGCACGGGAGTCGTGCTGCGACACGCCGCGGGTGCCGGGGGTGCAACGACACGGTCGAAGGCTTCGTCCCCGGAACGGACATCGCCGTCTGCTCCGGGATCATCCTTTGGAAGCGCCGCAGCGGCAACCCGTGTGACACATACGGCCCGTGCAATCGCCCGAGCGGCAGCGCGGGCGGACGCTCTACCTGGCTGGTTGCCGAAAACGTGCGACGGGTACGGACGTTCAGAACGCAGAACCCGATCCGATCCTTCCGGACTCGTCGACGCATGGCGTCGACCACCCTGGCATCCCTTCCATCCGTCCCACTTGCCCCGCCTGTCCTTCCGCTGCCCGCGCCGTGTCCTCGTGTGCTCCACCGTCCGTCCTTGTTGGCGCGACGGCCGCGGCAGACGCCGGGATGGCGTCCTCCGCACGCCGGCGAAAGGCGGCGGCGACCGTCGCGGTTGTGCTCCTTGTTCCAGGGCACAAGATCGACCCGTCCGGCCGCGCGACGGTGCGGCATCAGGGTGCCGGTATCCCGGTACGCACCGTACGCCGAGGACCACTCCGCCCCCGCACTCCGATCAGGGCGGCGCGGCAGCGTGGTTCGACGTCGAAATCGTGGTTCGTGCCGGGCTCGTGGTCGGCGTGACCTCGGTGGTGTCGGTGCTCCGTTGCTTCCGTGGTGCTTCGAACCGGTTGTTCCCCTCGGGAGTTCCGTCTCCCGGCCGGAGCGCGCTCCCGCTCGAATAACCTCTGTCAATCGCCAACCGCTCGGGGTAAGTTGCCGCCGTCAACGGGATCCCGGGCGGGTGGGGAAGACGTCGCCGCCCGATCCCGGGCACCGCGCGTCGATTCGCCTGGATCCGTCTCATTCGCGTGCGCGGCACGCAACCCTTCCAGGGAGTCCCACTTGTCTCCGGCATCCCCCTACGACCCGCCTGCCTCCGAGACGGCGCCCAGCCAAGCGCCGGCACCCGGCAATCCGGCCGCCGGCTACGACCAGGCCGGCCCACCCATGTCCCAGACTCACCTGGCGGGCCGGGGTTACGACTACAGCAGCTACAACTTCGGCTACGGCGTCCCGCAGGACCTCGGAGACTACTGCGCGAGCTGGGGCCGGCGTGCCGGCGGATACCTGATCGACGGCGTGATCTTCACCCTGGTCATGGCGCCCATGTACGGCGGCGTTCTGTGGGTGGGAAACAAGACCACGGAGTACGAAGACTTCGACGGCACGATCACCACCGAGTACGAGGGCGGTTCGGCACCGATATCCCTCATCGTGGCCGGCGCCGCACTGGTCCTGCTGTTCGCCCTCTGGCAGTGCTACCGCCAGGGCAAGACCGGACAGACGATCGGCAAAAGCGTCGTGGACATTCGGGTGGTCCGCATCCGGGACGGACAGCCGACCGGCTTCTGGCTGTCCTTCGGGCGCTACTTCGCACACATGCTCGACACACTTCCGTGCTACCTCGGCTGGCTGTGGCCGGCGTGGGACGAGAAGAAGCAGACGTTCGCCGACAAGATCTGCTCGACCGTCGTGATCAAGAACTGAACGACGGCTGCGTCGGCGCGCCGCGAACAGCGCGCGCCGACCGCGCACCGGGCCGCGACCCACCGGGGTTGAGACCCGCGTCGCAGGGCCGGCACCACACCGGGCCACGAGCCGGGAGGCCCACACCGTGCAGCCCGCGGCAACGCCCCAGTCGCGGGCGACGCAGCGGCGCCCCACGTGGTCGCCAACACGACGGAGACGTGGACACGCGGGTGTCTGGAGGTGCCGACCTGGGGTGCTCTCGCGTCGGCTTTCTTGCGGTCGAGCCGGAACGAGATTGATCGAGTCGGCCATGGCTTCCGGAACCCAACGAAGGTTGTAGTCCCGATGCTTGCGATGCGGCCATGCGACCAACCGCAAGATCTCCAAGCTGTGGGCCAGGTCGACCGATTCGGCGATCCGAGCCATGGCATCCAGCGCTTCGTCTCGTCCGTCCTGCGTCGAAGACTCGTCTCGACAGGCAGCCAACGAATGCGGCCGGAGCCTTCACACTTTCGGAAGGCTCGTCCATGGGATACCAATCGCCGCGCCAGCGGCGGTTGGGCCTTCCCCCCGAGTAAGGACAGGGGGTCGAGGAACATCGGAACGAAAACCGGCGGTAAGCCTTCACAGGGCCTGGTGGGCGGCTGGCGGGCCGTGCGTGGCTGGTGAGTTCGGAGATTGAGGCACGGATAATCCCCTATTATCTGTGCCAACCGCGAGCGCGAGCTGCGGCGATGATCCCCGGGGCCGACGCGAAGCGACCCCGTTATCTGCGGCAACGTTCGCGAAGGGGGTTCGGGGTGGCAGAGGTCGTCCAACTGCCGGTTGCCGGCGGGCTCTCGGTGCGGGCGTCGGGCGATGCGTTCCTCGACGCGCAGCCGAACCCGAACACCGCCCGCGCGTACGCCACCGCGGTCGGCAAGATCGCCGAACACGTCGGCGAGACCCGGCCGCTCGCGGCCGTCGCCGACGATGAGGTCGGCCAGGCCCTCGAACGTGAGTGGGGCGGCGCGGCGGTCAACACCTGGAACGCGCGGCGCGCGGCCGTGCTGTCCTGGCTTTCGTGGTGCCGCGAGCGCGGGTACGCCGCGCCGGAGGTGCCCGCGTGGGCCAAGCGCCTTACGCCGCCGGACTCGACCACACCGGTGCGCTCCAAGACGTCGGTCGACCGGCTGATCGCGCGGCGCGAGGTGGACGTACGCGAGAAGACGCTCTACCGGATGCTCTACGAGACAGCGGCCAGGAGCGAGGAGCTTCTGGGCCTGAACGTGGAGGAACTGGACTTCGTGCGGCGCCGCGCGCCGGTCAGGGCGAAGGGTGCGGCGACGCGCCGTCGCGGTTCGGCCGCCCGCGAGGATGCGGTGCGCGAGTGGGTGTACTGGGACGCCGGCACGGCGCGGTTGCTGCCGCGCCTGCTCAAGGGCCGCACCCGCGGGCCGGTGTTCACCACCCGCCGCAGGCCTGCGCCGGGCAAGGTCGTAGGAGAGCGCGACGTGTGCCCGGACACCGGGATGGCCCGGCTGTCCTACGGCCAGGCCCGCGCGCTGCTGGACCACCACACGGCCCTGGCCGGGCCGGGCACCGGGTGGGACCTGCACGAGTTCCGGCACAGCGCCCTCACCCACCTCGGACGCACCCCGGGCGTGAACCTGTTGCTGCTAATGGCCAAGTCACGGCACCGCAAGGCCGACAGCCTGCGTATGTACTTTCACCCCACCGGCGAGGACATCGCCGCGCTGACCGCGCACCTGGCTCCCGGCGATACCCGGCGCTGACGGCGTCGCTGAGCGGAAAATCAAGCCGCTCTTGGGAATTTGCCTCCCGGCTTGTCGCCAGACACTGCCCAATGGGTCGTTAGGCGGCTTTGAGAGGATCAGCCCGACTCGTAGAGCGGAACATGAAGGGGGCTGCGCCGGCATGGCTGAAGTGATCTGGCTGCCGTACGACGAGGACCGTCTCGCTGCAGGTGGCGTGGACGGCGGAACAGCTCGCTTCCTTGCCGAGAAGGGGCTGCCAGCCGATTGCAATAGGATGTTCGTGCGCCATCGGGGCCGGGACCTGGCTGTCCGTGAGCTGCCTCCCGGCCGGGCAGTGTTCCTTGGTGACTTCGAGGATGGTGTGAATTCGTACTGGCTGCTGACCGACGGCGGCGAGGTGTGGATGGCCAGAGGGTACGAAGACGGCGCCACGGATCAGCAGTACGGACTGGTCAACACGTCGGTGGAGCGCTTGGCGGCGATGCTGCGGATCTGGGCTGCGTTCGTGTACTCGGGCAAGGGCGACATGGACGACGGGTACGAGGACTGGGCGCAAGCCGTGATCGACCAGGCTCAGCGAGTGGATCCCGCAGTCTTCGTGGACGAGGATTCCTGGTGGTCACGGGTGTTCGAGGAAGTTGAGTTCGGCGTGCTCGCCCCCGAGTAGCCGTAGTGCGTTGCGCGTCGTGCGCAGACGCAGAAGGATCGCGGCGACGGTAGACGTCCCGTGGAGGACGTGCACCCGCAGGTTGCCGTTGACCACGGCATCACCGCTCGGCAGCCGTACCGAGCCGGGGAGTTGTGCAGTGATCGGCATACGTGAAAGCCAGCAAATCCCACCGACGGGTTCGTTGCCGGGCAGATCGGAGAGCCGGGGGAACTCGCATCATTGGAGGTCGGCACGGGCATCGCGCATGTGACCCTTCAGAAACGCCAGGAACTCCGCGAGGTCACGGAAAGCAGCCTTGATGCCGTCTTCTTCCACGTCGTAGACGCGGCCCAGGAGCGAACCGCCGCCCATGATGTAGACCCGTCCGTCGGTCGCCATCGCGATCAGGTCGCCGCCGCCGTTCGTACCGAAGACGACGATGTCGCCTTCGATGGCCCCGACGACCTTGGTGGGGTGCACCTCGCCGGCACCCTGGACCAGGGACTCGACGGAGGCGACGAAGAACCCGTAGTGGACATCGGGGAGGCTGACCTCGCCCACGACGCCGTAGAAGTCCGACAACGGCGCGGGCAAGAAGCCGCCAGCCTGCACGGCAGCCCGGCGCGCTCGGTCGTCGGCCAAGCTGACGTAGTTGTCGCCGGGCTCGAACCCTTGCGTCGCCTCGAAATCACGCGTGAACTCGGCAGCGAGCTGCGCCATCTCCGCGGCCCATCCGTTCATTGCTTCTCCCAGGAGTACGCCCCGCCACAGGACTGTACGGAGCCGCGCGGGCAAGCTGTGTCAGGCAAGATGTTGGGTGCCCCCAGGGGGAATCTCCTGGTGCTGATGGCCAAGTCCCGGCACCGCGGGTGGGACTCGGTGGGATCGGTTGCGCGGCGGGGGTTCACGGCATGTCCGTCTCGACGAGGCGTCCGCCTTGCATGTGGAAGATGCGCGGTGGCTTCATCCGGGCGACGAGGGCCTCGCGCACGGCCTTGCGCTGTTCCGGGGTCGGCCCGTCCGGGTCGGTCAGGCGGAACCTGTGAACCGGGACGTCGTCAGCGTCGATGTCGTCGGGCATGCGGCGGCCTTCGACGATGAAGCCGAACAGTGCGCGCAGCGCGTCCTCGCCGAGTTCGAGCGGGTGGAACGGCAGCGGATAGGGGTCCTCGTCTTCGTCGTCTTCCCACGCGGACTCGACGGGATGTTCGCCGGCCCAGTACGGGGCTTCGAAGGGGAGGCGTTCGCCGATGTCCTCCATCACGCCGTGTTCCGGTGACACGCTGAGGGAGCGGACGAGGACGCCGTCGCGCCAGATGGCGAAGGCCAGCCAGTCGACCACGCTGTGCATCGCGTGGAGGACGACCGTGCGCCCGTCGGCCGCGTTCAGGTATCGCTTCGGGAGCCGCGACGGGTAGTCGACCATCACGGCCTGGGTGCAGATGTCCACGCCCGGGAAGCACGCGGCGTAGGCGACGTCCTCGGGCGGGTACACCGAATCGCCGAGGTTGGCACGGTCATCAGCTTCGGGCTCGACCTGCCAGCCCGGGTGCAGCCGGCGAACCAGCGCCTCGGCCGATTCACCGCCGCCCGTTCCGGCGGGCCGGTCCCGCAGCGCGTCGGCCACACTTCCCGCGGCGTACGCCAGCAGTCCGGTCTTCGCTCCCATGACGTCCTCCCCACCCCTTGCCGATCAAAGTTCGAGCGGAGGCTACCGGGCCCCTCCGACGGCCCCGTTGGCAGCTAGGCGGTCGGCCTCGGGGTCACTCCTCGGCCGGCGCGGCCGGGTCGCGTAGCGGCCGCAGGCCGCCGGGCAGTTCCGGGAGCTTGAAGGAGTAGCGGCCGAGCATGTTGACGTGGTGGCGGACGAACGGGGAGAGCCGGGCCACGTCTTCGTCGCGGACGTCGAAGCCGTCCGCGCGCAGCTGCGTGACGGCGGCGTCCATGTAGCGGGTGTTGAACAGGACCAGGGCGTTCAGGACGAGGCCGAGGGCGCCGATCTGGTCTTCCATGCCGTCCTGGTAGCGCTGGTAGAGCTGTCCGTTCCTGCCGTGGAAGATCTTGCGGGCGAGCGCGTGGCGGCCCTCCTGCAGGTTGGCCTGGACCTTGATCTGGCGGCGGTAGCCGGGCTCGTCGGCCAGCCGCAGGATGTGCAGGGTCTTCGCGATCCGCCCGTAGTGCGCGATGGCATCCCCCAGCGGGGTCGGTCGGCCGTCGCGCGACAGCATGCGGATGACGTCGTACGCGCGCACGGCGCCGGTGTGGATGGATCCGATGATCCGCAGGATGTCCTCCCAGTGCCGTTCGATCCGCGCGAGGTCGACCCGGCCGCGCGCGGCGTCCTCGAACGCGCCGTAGTCGGCGGTCTTGTCGATGCGCCACATCTTCTGGTCGGGCAGGTCGGCCAGTTGCGGCGCGTACGCGAACCCCGCCAAGGTCAGCAAACCGAAGACGATGTCGCTGTACGACGCGGTATCGGTGACGATCATCTCCGGGCGCTTCCCGCCGTCGCGGTCGTACAGCACGTCCAGTACGTACAGCGAGTCGCGCGGGGTGCCGGCCACCACTTCCCGCCCAGCCCGGCGGCCTGGTCGTTGAGCAGGTTGCACCAGGTCGCGCCGCCGCGGCGCCCGAAGTACTTCGGGTTGGGCCGCGCGTACACGCTCGGCACCGGCACTACGAACCGCATCCCGTCGACCGAGGCGACCAGCCCGCCGCCCCACGTCTGCGCGAGCGAGATCGACGCCTGGTGCTCGATGAGCGTGGCGTTCGCCGCCCGGTAGGTCGCCAGCCGCAGGTACGTCTGGTCGACGTGGGACAGCGTGCTGTACTTCAACGCGTCGACGCCGCCGATGACGGGGGTGTAGCCGACGTTGCAGCCGTGCGCGACCAGCAGCGCGGCGATCGTCACGTGCAGGTCCTTCAGCCTCGCCACCGGTGACCGAGGTGAACGCGGCGTCCGCACCGGTCCAGGAGAACACCTCCAGCAGCACCTCGGGCAGGTCGACACGCGGCAGCATCGCGTTCACCGCCGCCCGCAGGTCCAGCAGCGAGGCGGGTTCGGGCTCCGGTTCCAGCGCGGCGAAGTGCAGCCTCCCCGCGTCGTCGAAGGTGATCTGCGCGTTGTCCGGCAGCCGGGAGGCGACCTCGCGGTAGGTGCCGTCCAGCAGCGCGGCACGCGCCGCCAGATGAGCGTCCGGGTCGGTGGGCAGGTTCAGAGATGCCAGGACGGTGGGCTTGGTGAGCTCCCACGCGTCGCCGGCCAGCAGCTTGGCCCGCAGGTCGCCCCACTTGGAGGAACTCTTCGCGAACACCTCCCGCCGGCGCAGCATTCGGTGGAACTGCTCCAGCACGCAGAACACGTACGCCTTCCAGTCCACCGTCCCCGGCTCCAGACCCGGCGCGCTCAGCACCAGGCGCCACCACGACCCGGCCAACAGCGTTGTGTCGATCTCGGCGGGGCCGACCTTCTTGCGGCCCATCAGGTCCGGCAGCGTCTTCAGCGCCGCCAGGACCGGCAGGCCCTCCGGGGTTGCGCCGAAGTCGACGACCTTCACCAGCAGTTTCAGGAACGGCCGCACGGTGCCGAAGCGGGTGACCAGCAGTTGCCGCCAGGCGGCGTCCGTGTCGGAGTCCAGCGGCGGCGTCAACTCGAACAGCGCGGCGATCGCCGCGGCCAGTTCGTGGCGCGGGACCACCGCCTCGATCCGCTCCCACATCCCCGCCAGCGTGTCGATCTCGGGCGGGGTGATCTCGCCGGTCTCGGTGTCGACCTGCTCGGCGGTGGTGTCGAAGACGACCTGGAACGCGGTCGCCAGCTTCGCCGACGCCCGCTCCACCCGCGGCAGCGTCTTCAGCTTCTGCTTGGTGCTCTCCCGCTCCACCCGGGCCAGCAGCTTCGTGGCGACCAGCACGTCCAGCAGGTCCAGCGCGTCGTCCACCGCCCGCTCCGTCAGGTAGGCCGCGGTCGCCAACAGCGTCGCCAGCCGCCGCTCGTCACCATGCCGTTTGAGCAGCGACGCCTTGCCGTCCACCCCGTACCGGGACAGCTCCGCCAGCCGCCGCGGCGGTATCGCCGACACGTCGACCTCGCCCATGCCCAACGCGGCGACCTCCGCGACCCGCTCCAGTGCCTCCTTCATTTGCGGGCCCGAGATCCGCACCGGACCGCGCCGCAGCCGGTCCAGCTCGGAGACCCGCGCACCCGGCGGCACGGTCAACAGCGCGTCCAGCGCCCCGCGCTGACCCGTCGTCAGCAGCCCGTGCAAGGTCTCCCACAGCCGCTGGTTCGCCGCCTCCCGCACCGAAGCCACCAGCCGCGCCAGCGTCGTCACCCCGGGCAGCAACACCCGCCGCTCCCGCAACCACCCCACCGACGCGTCGAACAGCGCCTTCGGCCCCTCGCCCGTCGTCCACGCCCGGGCATCCACCCACGCCCGCAGGTCAACCTCCGCCTGCGCGAACTCCTTGTACTCCAAGACCTTGCGCAGCTCGCGTACGTGCTCCAGCCGGGTGTTCTCCCGCTCGCCGTACGCCTTCAACACCGACGTGTCACCGATACCGAGCTGCTCGGCCAGGTAGTCCACGACCTCCGCCGGTATGTCCGCCGGGTCGTCCAGGAAGACCCCGAGATACCGCGCCGTCGTCAACTGAGCCGCAAAGCCCAGCCGGTTGTGAGCCCGCCGCTTGCCCTCGATCAACTCCCGGTCCGCGTCGTCCAGGAAGAAGAACCGCTCCAACTCCGTACGCGACGGCACCCCGCGAAACGCCGCATACGCGGCAGCCTGCTCATCCGTCAGAAACTCGACCGGCACCCGGACCTCCACACAGTCGACCAACACGACTGCCGAAGGCTCCGCCCTCGAAGAAGCCCAGGTCAACGCGCTCTCAGGCACACGAAGCCCTTACCGCCGGTTTTCGTTCCGATGTTCCTCGATCCCCGGACACGTCTCATGCGGCGTTTGCGCGTGTAGGTGAGATCGTCCAAAGCTCGGCTCCGTAGGTGGTGGGCCGAGTTGGCCGCTGCGGGAGTGGCGGCGTCGGGTGTTGAAGCGGTTGGCCCAGCGGACGGTATCGAGTCGGGCCGGTGGGGCCGGTGTTTGGCGCCTTGATGAAGCGTCTCGCGTTCGAAGGCTGTGGTCCCTGTGGCAGATCGCGCCGCGCAGGTCGCCGCCGCGGGTGCGGGCCGCGGCGGGTACGTAGGTGCTCGGCGGCGCGCCGGTGGACGATCATGCGCGAAGGCCACGACGATTCGTTGCGCCATATTGCCGCGCACACCATGGCCCCACCCACGCAGGCTCGGACCTCACCGGGAGGATCCACACAACCGATGGCGGCAACACGCCCAGCCACTGACAGTCCCGCCCAGTACTCTCCGGCATCACCAAGACACCATGCCCCCGGCCGGCCCCACCGCCCCTTCATCGATCGGCAACGACCGCATGACAAGCAAAGACGCATCCACCCCACAACGCACTTACTCGTGGTCGCCGTCCACCGCAAGCACCCTCGGCGGGCCGCTCCTGATCTGCGACGCCGACGCCTTCCCGTACTGGAGCGGCGCGGTCCACCGACCCGACTACGAACTCGACCCCACCTGCGACTACGCCCGAGCCCTGTCCGCGGCCGACGACGCGGACGCCGCCGTCATCCGTTTCGGCGACCACCATGAACACACCGGTCTCATATGGGACTTGGAGGGCGAGGGAACAGCCGAGATCGCAACCGCCGACGACGGTTTCCTCCTCGTACGCTCATGGATCCCCCTGGGCAGGACCCAGGCGCCCCGCCGGCGCGCAGCCACCGCAGCCGCGACGCAGGAGCCGGCCGCGGGCGACCTCCACATCCGCGGCGACCACATCGTGGTCGTCTGGGCGGCGGCAGCCGCCCACGAGACCGACATCGGCCCGTGGCCGCCGACCGTGCTCTCGGCCGAACCCGGCACGTACAAGGTGACCTGCGGATGGCACGAAGGGGCTCGCGGACGGTACATGCCCGAAGCAGAGATCCACACCCCCTCCCCACGGTCGGTCGAAGAAGACTGGACCTGCTTCTGGATCCGCCTCGTCCTCTCCAAAGCCCCGAACACCTGACTCTCCAGGACAGCGCACAACGCCCCCACGCAAAGGAAACCCCGCTTGCCGATGACGCGGCGCCCTTGCCACGCTTCCGGTCACGACCGCTGCCGGGCCGGGGCACCAAGCCGCCTCCTTGTGACGGGGACGGGTCGACGGGTTGGGTTCGCCGCGCATGACTTGCGCAACCGCCTGCGCCACCCTCTGCGGGAACCCGGAGCGTGGCCGACCACCCCGTCGCCTCCGTGACCACCCGGACCGGCGGCCGGGGTCACGCCGTTGCCGGCCCCGAGCGCGTTCCCGACGGCGTCGGGCCGCGCCGCGAGGGGTGTCGGGCTCACCCGATCGTGATCGGCGCGGGAGCGGGAAGGGCCCATCGGGGGCCGGAGTCGGGGTCGCCCGCCCAGACGAACTGCTCATCGTCGGCCGTGACGGTCATGCCATGGTCGTACAGGCCGATCGCGCCGGCCTCGGTCCACGCGTCCCAGGCAGTCTCGACTTCGTCGACGAGGCGACGCGGTCCGCCCTGGAAGGTGATTGCGCGCCCGGTCGGCGGCGTGGAGATCGTCGCCCAGGACCCGGCGCCGTCGTGAAGGCGTGCGTGGACGCCGTGCGTGTCGGCGGAGGTGTCGAACAGCACGTCGGGCAGCCGCAGGCGTAGTGCCCACATCAGGTGGGCGTCGTCGTGCAAGGGCCGCAGGTCGCGGGTGAAGGGGCGTTCGTGGTCGGGATCACGGTCGGCGCGAACCTCGCGGTGAGTGGGGGTGGTGGCGGTGCCTCGGGCGTTCATGAATTGAGCGAGGCCGTGGAGCCTTCCGGTGGCCGAGCGGCCGTCTTTGCCGGTGGTGAGGGCGAAGTAGCCCAGGCGGGTCCACGGGAAGACGATGTCGCCACCGGGGCGGGTCTGTTCGATCCAGGCGCGGGGGACGCGGTCGACCGCGTAGGTGGCGATCAGCCGGTCGTAGGGGGCTGCCGGAACCCAGCCGAGGGTGCCGTCGCCGGCCCGGACGTCGACGCGCGCTGCGGCGCGGGTCAGGGTCGCGGCTGCGGTGGTGGCCAGGGTCGGGTCTGTCTCGACGCTGGTGACGTGACCGGTGGGGCCGACGCGGTAGGCGATCAGGGCTGCGTTCCAGCCGGTGCCGGTGCCCAACTCCAGAACCCGGTGGCCGGGTTGGAGGTCGAGGGAGTCGAGCATGTCGACGACGATCGAGGTGCAGGACAGGGACGAGGACGGGACACCGCCGGTGATCTCGGTGATCGTCGCGTCGTCGGAGCCGGCGTGGACGAGCCGGGCCCAGACCCGCGAGTCGCCCGCGCGGAGCACGCGTTGCCAGGCGTGGCCGTCCCAGGTCCACAGGGCCTCGGGTGCGAACTCGTCGCGAGGCAGGGCCCGGACGGCTTCCCGCAGCCACAGGGAATCCTCCGGCCACGCCTTGCCGATGTCCATCGCCGCGAGCGCACGGCGGCGATGGACACCGATGTCGTCGGGGCCGGCGCTCACTCCCGCCGGTCCTTCTTGTGCTTGCCCTTCGGATCCTCGGGCTTGGGAACACGACCATCCCCGTTCCCTGGAGGCGGGTCACCCTTGTCCAACGGCTGGTCCGGCTTGTTGTGCTCGCCCACCGCACACCTCCTCGGAATCGTCACGCTCCGGAGTCTCATGATGACGCAGAAACATCCGAGGGGAACCGACGAACACCCGACGTCGCCGAAGCAACGCATGTCCTCGCCCCGCGCCCGGACCCGCCCACGTCCACATCCACGACGGCGCCACCACAACGTCGATCCGCATTCGGCCCACGCAGTGGGGCCCTCTGGATCGCTGATCTGCCCGAACTCCCCCACCGAGCCGAGCCGTCGCCCCGTGCCCGCACCCCCGAAGGCGCGTGCACATCGGCCGCGCGCCACAGGATCATCGGGCGAGCAGCGAAAGTTCGGCGCAGGAGCGGGCGTGTGTCGTGGCCTGCGGCTCGCCCCAGGTCTCGGGCTGCCCGAAGACGAACTTGCCGCCGTGTTCGGGCAGTCGGCCTCCCTTCGGGTCGTAGACGCGCGAAGGTGTCGGCCGGCGCATGACGCGGTCGGTCCGAGCACATCCGGCCGAGCACGTCGACCGGCAGGCCCACAATGATCGGACCGCTCCCGTAACGTGGGGCCGACGGTGCGGGCCACGAGGGTGTCGGCGCAGCGGCGCTGCCTTTCGGCGACGGCGGCCCGGTCGGGTCTGGCGGCGTCGCAGGCCGACTCGAACAGGAACAGCCTGCTCGCGGCGGTCGGTTCGTAGACGCCGTTCTACCGGTGGACCACGCTGTGGAACCTGGCGAACGCCCTCTCGCGGTCTTCTGCGTCGGCCGATCGCAGGGCCCGTAGGAGCACGGGAACCTCCGCAGCGGAGCCGTACGCCTGCTCCATCGAAGCCCAGTCGACGTCATCGAGTCCGATCAACATGCGGGCTATGCGTCGGACGCGACCGACACATCGCGCCCCGATTGTCCTGGTCGACGGCTATTCCGTATGGCGGTTCGACAATGGCGAACGTATTGTCACGTGTCACCACGATCAACTTCGTTGCGCGCTGGTCGGTGGAATAGCGGGTGTTCGCGGGCCTGGTCCGCGGCCGATGGATCTGCTGCCCCCTTTTGTATTGACTTCGTTTATCGTCGCGGTTTTACTCGTCGCTGTCGACGTCCGGTGGGTGAATGGAGTCTCCGTGAACTCCGGTCACTGGCACGGCGATTCGGTGGGGGTCGACCGATTCGCGCGGGCCGAAGCAGGGGCCTGGTGTCGGTGTTTCGACCGTTCGTACGTACCGCTGCGCGTGCCCCTTTCGGGCATCGCGTGTATTACGGCACGACTTCTGGAATCCGCGCGCGGTGAGGGTGAGCGTGCGCGGATCCGTTTTCGGCAACGAATATTCGAAAGGATCGATTCATGTCTCGTCGCACGTTCACCGCCGGGGCGACGGCCGGTGTCGCGGGGGCGTTCGCCGCCGTTGTGGCCCTGTCCGGAACCGCCCAGGCGCTGCCGCCGGAAGCCCGCAGCATCTCCATGAACTGTCTCGATCTCCCCTCCGGCACGTCCGGCTGGTGGGGCACCAGTGCAACACTGGTCACGTCGGACCCCGCCGGCGCCCCATACCCGCAGCGAATGAAGGTCGCCGTCCCCACCTCCCCCGCGTCGTTCCCCCCGAACATCTTCACCACGACCGTGCGCACCGTGCAGACCGGGGCCGGGAATGGAACCGTGTGGGACTTCACCGGCACGTTCAACCCACCAGGCGTCCCCCAGACGTTCGGACCGCTGCGTACGGTCACCAGGATCCCGCCGGGCACCTCCGTACGGTTGAAGACCACCACCGGCACGCCCACCGCCACGAACTGGTCACTCAGGATGTCCGCCACCATCGACGGCTACTCACTCGACATTGCTTGTACCGGCGACCAGGGGTGGACCTCGCCCGACTTCACCTTCTGACCCGCCCGGGCCCGCCCGGGCCCGCCGCACGACCGCACCGCGCAACACGGCCCACCGCGCGGCACGGGCGTCGCCCCAGGGCATGCCGAGCGCCGGGGAACTGCTGCGTCCGTCACCGCCTGAACCCCGACGTCCCGCAACGCGCGCCCCAAGTGGTCGTCGCCGTCGGGCGGTTCGGGCGGTGGTGGCGGCGAGGCGCGCCATCGAGGTTTGCGGTGCCTGGTGCGGGGGTGACGAGTTCGTACGGTTCGAGAAAGCGGGCCGCTCCCGTCCGCCACGGGTGTCACGGTGACCCCGTGGACACGGACGACCTCGACCGGAACCGGACATTGCGCGAGCTACTGGAGGCGCGCTGAAACCATCGGCTCCGGGCCGTTCAGCGGGCGGAGCCCACCCTCCGGCCCGCAACCGAGGCGCCGGTGGGCCAACGGTGGTGGTGCCGATCGATGACGTAGTGGTGCCTGTGTCGCCAGCCGGCGTCGGACCGGACGGCGTCGGACAGGTGCGGGTGCCCAGCAGGCAGATCGGGGTGGACGTGGCCGAGCCGTTCCGGGTCCCGGGAGGGCCAACTCGCCGCAGCGGCGGTGGTGGCGGACAGGGCGATGACTCCCAGGACGACCGAGGTGGTCGACAGCCCCTTGCCGGCCGCGAGCCAACCGGCGAGGGGATACGTGAGCAGCCAGCAGCCGTGCGAGAGGGAGAACTGGGCGGCGAACGCGGCGGGCAGGTCCGCGTCGCCGGCGGAGCGCCGTATCACCCGTCCGCCCGGTGTGAGGACCGCCGAACACGCCGCGCCGACGGCCGCCCAGGCCAGGAGGATCAGGATCCACGACCGGGTGTCGGGTGCGCAGGCGGTGATCACCCCGACCGCGACCAGGACCACCGGCAGGGCGAGCGCCGCCGACAGCATCACCGCACGGTCGGTGAAGCGACGAAGGAGGCGGGGCAGAAGCAGGGCCGCAACCATGGACCCGGCACCGTAGGCCCCCAGAGCCACGGACACGGCTCCGGCGGAGCGGTGGAAGTGCCCGCGTGTCATCACCACCGTGTCGACGAACACGATCGCTCCGGCGGCCGCGACCGCCAGGTCCAGGGCGAGCAGGGCTCGCAGCCGAGGGGTGGCCCGGAACAGGCGGATGCCGAACGCGGCCCTGGCGTGGATGCCGCCGGTGCGCTCGACGGGAACGGGCTTGGGCAGCACGGCCGACACCACCAACGCGGCCGACGAGACGAATCCGACGGTGGTCCCGACGAAGAGCCAGTTGTAGGAGAGCAGGGCCAACAACCCGGCGGCCAGGGCCGGGCTGAACAGGCTTTCCAGGTCGTAGGCGAGCCGGGACATCGACAGGGCGTTCGTGTAATCGCGTTCGGCGGGCAGCACCTCGGGGATGGTGGCCTGGAACACCGGGGTGAAGGCCGCCGACGCTGCTTGGAGCAGGAAGATCAGGAGGTGGATCTGCCAGACCTGGGTGACGAACGGCAGCGCGAGCGCGACGCCGGCACGGACGAGATCCGTCACCACCAACAACACGCGGCGCGGGATCCGGTCGGCGACCGCGCCGACCACCGGCGCGATGGCGACATAGGCGACCATCTTGATCGCCAACGCGGTGCCCAGCACCGCCGACGCGTCGTCCCCGGCGATGTCGTACGCGAGCAGACTCAACGCGACCGTGGCCAAGCCGGTGCCCAGCAGGGCGACGACCTGCGCGGTGAACAGGTGGCGGTAGGTGCGGTTGCGCAGTACGACCAGCATCGGCCCCGTCCCGGTCGGCGGTGTCGAAGGACGAAACCATCATAGTCATCACGTGCATACGTGTGCACATGTTGACGACGGCGCAGCGGGTCTTTTCAGTGAGGCGGCCGGGTCAGTCGTGGGGCGGAAGGGTCCGGATCTCGTGGTCCGCGACGTTCAGGGCCTCGTCCACCAGACGTCGCAGGTGGCCGTGGCGCAGGGAGTACACCACGCGGCGACCGTCCCTGCGGGTGGTGACCAAACCGGCCAGGCGCAGCTTGGCGAGGTGTTGGCTGACCGAGGGGCGGGGCGCCTCGCATGCCTCGATCAGGGTGGTGACGTCCGCCTCGCCCCGACCGAGTCGGTACAAAAGCGCCAGGCGGGTGCGATCCGCGAGCAGGGCCAGGATGGACGCGGCGACGTCCAGCCTCTCGCCTTCGTCCGGCTTCTGCGCAGAGGTTGCATCTGCGAGACGTTCGTCCACGCTCATGTGCACATCGTAGGGCGAATCGTCGCCGCTCCCGGTGCCGGCGGCCGGCCGTGGGGATAGGTCCGGTTCGCGCCCGGTCCCGGGCGACTTCGCGCAGCGGTCGTGGACGTTCGAGGCCGACGACGGTGGACCCCTCGTGCCCGGGACGTCGAGGGGCCACGGCAGGTCTCGCGCCGGGTTCCGGGTCGCCGGCGTGGAAGGAGCACCGAGGCGATGACCGGGTTGTGCCGGGCCATCAGGCGCCGGGCCGCACGCGAGCACTGCGTAGGCAATGGTGCGTACGCCGATGCCCCGGTCGGTCGGGCCGTGGGCCGGCCCCGGGCGCGCGCGGGTCGCCGCGATCCGGGGACGAGCGTCCAGAAGGTCCACGTGCCCCCGCGCCTCCCTCCCTTCCGCAAGGGGAGCGTCGCATGTCGTGCCGGGGGCGGTCAGGTGCTCGGGGCGGCGGCCACCGGCTCCTCTTCCTCGGGCTCGGGGGCGTCGCTCAGGCCGAGCCGGAGGTGTTCGACGTGGTAGAGCGCCTGGTCGAGCAGTTCGCAGACGTGGTTGTCGTACAGGGAGTAGACCACCGAGCGGCCCTTGCGGGTGCCGACCACCAGGTCGAGGTTGCGCAGCAGGCGCAGTTGGTGGGAACAGGCGGACTGTTCCATACCGACCTCGCCCGCCAACTCGGTCGCCGGCAGCGGCCCCTCGCGCAGGCGGGCGAGAATCAGCAGCCGCGACGGGGTGGCCAACGCCTGCAACGTCGGCCCCATCGGCAGCGCCGGCCCAGGCGGCTGACCCACACGACGGATACACCGCGCTGCGGAATCGACACCGGCACGACGTCGATCGCGATCACCGCGACCCGGCCGGGTCCTACCTGTACTGCACCTGCGGCCTGTGGCGCGTCGGCCCCATCGACCCGGGCGACTTCGGGGAACCCAGTGACGAGCACAGGTACGACGTCCGGCAGTCAAGGCAAACTCCTCTTCTCCGTACGCGCGTTACCCCCGCGATGAGAAAGCGAACGCCCGCAGCGTTCGCAGAGCACGGTGGTGGCGCCGCGCGCTCGGGCTGCGACGAACCCGTCCATGGAAGCCGCGAATTCGCCGATCCTCGTCCTGGGTCGCCCTGCATCCGGAGGGCTGTGGCATGGCGACGCTCTGCGGGCGGTTCGGGTGATCGGTAACCATGCGTCGTACCGAGATGAAAGAGGGGACTCGATGGCTCGGCAGGCCCTCGTCACAGAGCGATGACCCGACGGCCACCGCCTTCCTCCTTCGGATCTCGGCGAACTCGGCCCCGCCGCGTTCCCTAGGATGACGGTTCACACATCACCGTCTCGAAGGGTCCGTCGTGGCATTGGACATGGAACCGGACCGCCTCAAGGCGGCCGTCGCCCACCAGCCGGACCCCCTCGTGTTCGCGACCGTGTCCGGCGCGCACCTGTACGGGTTCCCCTCCGAGGACTCGGACGTCGACCTGCGCGGCATACACGTGTTGCCCCTGGCCGAGTTGGTCGGGCTGCACGAGGGCGAACACACGCGCGCACGCACGTGGCAGGCCGACGGCGTCGAGTACGACCTCGTCACCCACGACGTGGGCAAGTTCGTCCGGCTGCTCCTGCGCCGCAACGGCTACGTCCTGGAACAGTTGCTCTCCCCACTGATCGTCCACACCACCCCGGCGCACGCCGAGTTGGTCGCCCTCGCCCCGGGACTTGTGACCCGACACCACGCGCACCACTACGCCGGGTTCGCCCGCACCCAGTCACGGCTGTTCGACCGCAACGGCGAACTCAAGCCGCTGCTCTACACGTTCCGCGTGCTGTTGACCGGGATCCACCTGATGAGGACGGGTCTGGTGATCGCCGACCTGCGCCAACTCGCCGACCTGCACCCGACCATCGCGCCGGCATACCTCGACGACCTGACGGCCGCGAAACGCGCGGCGGAGCACGGGGCCGTGCACGAACTGGTGGCGCCGGACACGATCCGGGCGGACATCGAACGACTGCAAGCAGCACTGGACGACGCACACCAGGCATCCACACTCGCGGATCGACCCCAGGGCCACGATGCCCTCCACGACCTGCTGGTGAAGGTACGCCTGGCCGAACTCTGAATCGACACCTCCGCAACAGGTGAAGCAACTCGGCCCATCAGGCTTCCCCTTGGTCGTCCACGCAACCAAGTGCACCACGTGCGGCGGCACCCCTACCCGACAGCGACGTCGCCGCGCCGGAACGCTTCCGCGGCGGTGCATGGCCGGCTACGTAGGTACGCCGCTACACCCACGGCATACGCCACCACGTTCGCGACGACGTCGAGCAGCGCCGTCCACGCATCATCGGGCGCGGCATGCAGCAACCCACTCCCGGCATCGTCCTGTCTCCGCGTGGCCCACTTCAGCGCCCGCTCGAACCGTCGGCACGACCCGGAGCCGCCCTGCAGGTCAAACAACCGTTGAAGGTCGGCATCGCCGAGACCCCGGTGAATCCCGCACCGCCGAGCGAGGTCCGCGTCCCCGTCACGGCGGATGGGGAAGCGGAAGCTCATGTCGTTGCCTTGGGCGCCCACGTAAGCGTGCTGTGTCAGGACCGTGCGGGGGACGGCGATCGTCCAGTAGCGCGGCCCGGTTGCTCGGTCGAGGGGATCCGGAGGATCTCACTCCCGTGGACGACGGGCTGGATCCAATTGGCCAGGACGGACCGCATCCGTTCCTCCGCATGATCGGCGCCCTTGACGATCGGCTCCAAAGTCCCGGCGTGGCGAACAACTCCTCGCGGCGCTCCGGGGACAGCCGGTCCCACCACGCGGCGGCCGCTCCCCGGCCCGCTCACGGGCACGGCGCTCCTGATCGGCGGCCTGCCGAAGCCATGCCTGCTCGGCGCGGACGCGATCCTCCTCGTCTTCCGACGTCCGCCGGGCGCACGCGAGTTCGAGACGGTGCTCCCCTGCCGCTGCCGCTCTCCCGCGCCACGCCGGTGCGGCCTCGGCTTTGCTTCGCCTCAGTCGGCCTCGCGTTCGGGCGACCGAGGGGGCGTCGGCGGTACGGCGGTGCCGGTCGGCTCGGGCCGAGAGCAGGGGCGGGCAGTACCGAGGGCAGCGTCGCCGGGACCACACCCGAGGCGAACCCGCCTGCCTCTCCCTCGGCAGCCCGACATGACGCTAGCCTGACGGTCATGCGTCCGATGACCCACGAGGAACGAGATGCCTTCCTCGCAGAGCCGCGTGTCGGAGTCCTGAGCGTCACGGCCGAAGCGGGGCGTGCTCCGCTGACCGTCCCGATCTGGTACGAGTACCGGCCGGGCGGACTCGTCAAGGTGATCACGGCCCCCGGCCTGCGCAAGGTCCGGCTCATCGAGGAGGCCGGCCGGTTCGCGCTGTGCGCGCAGGTGGCCGAAGTCGACGACTACCGGTACGTGTCGGTGGAGGGCCCGGTGACCGGGATCGCACCGACCCCGAGGCAGGAGCGCTTCGACCTGGCCGCCCGATACATGGGCCCGGACCGCGCCACCGACTACATCGACGCGACGGAAAAGACCGCTGCCGGCTACATCACGATCCACATGCGGCCGGAATGGTGGCACACCTTCGACTTCAGAGTGACGCACGAGGGCCGATAGGAGCGACTCCACGCCATCCGGTGGCGGGTCCGGTCGCGCCGTTGCGGACGACGGCAACTCCCCACGAGGTTCGCCTCGCTCGAACCGGGTGCGTCGAGGAATGCCGTGGCGCGTTGTACGTGACGGTCGAAATCGACGGCGAGCACGTCGTCTGGACGCATTGGCACAACTCCGTCAAGGACAGGGGCGACCTGCCGGAACTCCGGTTCTCCGCAGGGCAGTACGAGGACGAGACCGGCGCTCCGGAGCCGAACATCGATGGGGAGTGGCCGACGGAAATGGTCGCGCGCCTGTTCGAGGCGACGCCGACGGGACGCGAGGACTGGCCGGCGCGGTGGGACTGCGACCTGGACGCCGTCCGGTCCACGCCGGCCGCGAGCCGACCGGCAGCAAACGACCCCGAACTCGGCGCTGCGGGCCGCGAACCCACCGACCTTCTCCCGCCGCTCGGGCTCACGCTGACGGCTGGGGACACGCAAGCCGCGCCGGACCTGCTGCCACCGGTATCCAGGACAACTCCCACCGCGTCCGGACTCGTCGGGGTCACGAGGGTGGCCACTGCGGGTCGGCGCCGAACAGCCGCGCGCAGCCCGTCGTACGCGGCGCGCGTCCTACCCGCGCAGGACGCGCCGCGCAGCACCACGAACAGCGCCGACCCCACTTCGAGGCCGTGTGCCGCAACCACCTTCTCAGTCCCGGCGCCGACCTCGCCGGCGCACCCCTGGGGCACGTCAGCGCGTGAGCGGTCACCGACCCGTCCTCCCGCACCTCCGTCGAGATCGACGCGGCAATCGTCGCGGCCGGCACCAGCGCCCACCCGTCCCAGGGTCGCGCTGCTCGGCGAAGTCGAATGGGGAACCACAACCGGGCTGCCTTACCTCCAACGCCTGACTCGTGCCCGCGACGTCCTCACCGGCCGCGGACTGGAAACAACCGGATGCGTCCTCGCGTGGTTCAGCGCCACAGGCTTCACCAACCGCCTTCGCCACGAAGCCGACGCCGCCGACGACGTCCGCCTGATCGACCTCGACCGGTCGTACGCCTGATCCCATCCGGCCCGCACCAGCCGTCGCGGACCGAGTCGCAACCGGCACCCGACGCCCTGTGCGGCGTCGCGGTGTGATCCCGTGTGGGATGTTCCGCACCCCACCCTTGCAAAGCAAGACGTGACCGGCGTCCGAACCACGATCACCGTCGACGCCGACACGAACCGCAAGGTCGTCTCCGCCGTCACCCGGACGACAGTCCCCGCATGTCCCGCGACCTCACGACCGCCGTCGACGACGCCGCCCATCGCCGCCTCCTGACACGCCACGAGCACGTGGACGATCACGGGGCGGATCCACGGATGACGCGGCTGCTGCCCGGTGCCACGATGGAGTGGAGAGACCTTTTCGCCCGGCGATCGGGGAAGGCGATCATGAGCCGCGAGTATCACTTTCACTGCGAGCACGCCGGTTGCTCGGTCACCGTGGGCCTGCGGATGGGCAGGACGCGGGAACTGGAGCTCCTCGTGGACGGGAAAGAGGTCGCCGCCGCCCGCGTCCACGGCCACCGCGTCCAAACGCAAGTGATGACCGCGATCCTGCCCACCGACCCGCCCTTCGGCATCGAGGTCGAAGTGACGCTCCCGGGCGCTCTCGGCGGCGATCCGGTGAGCATCCTGCTCGCTGATGGCGAACGCAAGCCCATGCCCGCCCGGGAGGTGCCCCGGCGGTCACGCCCAACGGAGGCGTCCTGGTACTCCTGACCTATCGGGGAGCCTGACAGGAACGCCGCCCCCCACCGGCCCGACACGGCGCCGCTTGCGGAAGGCGACGCCGGCGCACGTGGACCCGCGACGCCGTCATCCGCCGCCCCGCCGGCCGTTCTCGGCTCGCTCGCCGCAGGATGGTTCACCCGATGGGTGCAACCGGGACTTTGCGGAGCGTGCTCGCGATGTGGTCGGATGACCAGGCCCGCAAATCGGGCCGAACATCGTCGAGTTACCCGAAAGTGAAGGATTCGCCGTGGCAACCACACGCACCGCCCACACGGAGTGGGAAGGCAACCTCCCGGATGGGAAGGGCCTCGTCACCTTCGACTCCTCCGGCATCGGCGAATACCCCCTGTCGTGGCCGGCGCGCGCCGAGACCCCGAACGGGAAGACCAGCCCCGAGGAACTGATCGCCGCCGCCCACTCCGGCTGCTTCTCCATGGCCCTCTCCCACGGTCTGACCGGCGCCGGCACCCCGCCCACCAAACTCGAGACCAAGGCCGACGTCACCTTCCAGCCGGGCACCGGCATCACCGGCATCCACCTGACCGTCGTCGGCCGGGTGGCCGGACTGGACGAGGCCGCCTTCGTCAAGGCCGCCGAAGACGCCAAGGCCAACTGCCCCGTCAGCCAGGCCCTCACCGGAGTCGCGATCACCCTCACGGCCGGCCTCGCCTGAGCCGGATCCGAACCGAACGAACACCCGCTCCGACCGGCCCCGCGCAGGCGCGCGGGCGCCGCCCCACCCGATGACCCGACTCCGCACGGAGCCTGGGGACTTCGCCCCGACACGACACACACGTCTGCGGGTCACCAAGGGCGGTTCGTCGCGCCTGGCGGCGGGCCGCCGTTCCACGTCACCCACGGCGCCGTGCGACCCGCACCGACATCGGGGCCTGTCCCGCCGCCCGGTCCCCGACGGGTCCGCCCCGGCCGTCCCGCCCGCGTCGGTGGACACCGCAGGGCGACGCAAGTCCGGGCCGCCGCCTCCGCGCCCGCGTTCGCCAACATCGTCAGGTGGGACCGGCACTTGCCGACCTGCTCGCGGGTGTCGCGGCGTCCGTCGGGAGCGGTGGGGATCGGATGACGACATTCCCGACGCCGCGTTGTTGCGGAACGTCGCCTCAAACCCCGGGGCCGGGCCGATCCCGACCGCGTCGCGCCCATGCCGCCCGGGTCGTAGATCCCCCCGAGCAGGGACAACACCGCCCCGGTCGTGTCGAGTTCGGGTTTCGACCGGCTGGACAGCGCCGCCCATGTGGCGATGGGCGCCACCGAACATCGGATGTACCTGATGCTGCAGGAGACCGTGGGCGCCTCGGGCGCGGGGCGAGATGGTCCAGCGGCTTGCCCCGGTGCCAGTCCTCGGCTCCGAGAGCTCTCGAAGAACAAATAGCGACCTGCCCCGCGACACCACAACCCTGCGCCCGGTCTACGCCCGAGTCCCGCGCTCCGGCCGGATCCGCCGGGGTGGCACCGTGCGCCGGGCTTGACACCGACGGTGCGCTCCCGGCCGTGCGAGGTCAGTACACGTCGCGGCCGTAGCGCTTGTCGGCGGCGAGCTGCTTGACGTACGCGGCTGCCTCGTCCTCGTTCAGGCCGCCCTGGGCCATGGCGATCTCGCGCAGGGCGCGGTCGACGTCCTTGGCCATCCGGCCGGCGTCGCCGCAGACGTAGAAGTGGGCGCCGTCCTGGAGCCAGGACCACAGCTGGGCGGAGTGTTCGCGCATCTTGTCCTGGACGTAGATCTTGGCGCGCTGGTCGCGGGAGAAGGCCAGGTCGAGGCGGCTCAGGGTGCCGTGGCGGTGGAACTCCTCCAGTTCGTGGCGGTAGTAGAAGTCGGTGGCCTTGCGCTGCTCGCCGAAGAAGAGCCAGTTGCCGCCGTGGTGGCCGAGGGCCCGGCGCTGTTCCAGGAAGCCCATGAACGGGGCGATCCCGGTGCCGGGGCCGACCATGATCGCGGGGGTGCCGGGGTCGGCCGGCGGGCGGAAGTGGGTGGAGCGCCGGACGTACAGCGGCACCTCGCTGCCCGGTTCGGCGTCGGCGAGGAAGGTGGAGGCAACGCCCTTGCGCGGGTGGCCGGATGGGCCGTCGTAGCGCAGTACGGAGACGGTCAGGCCGACCTCGCGGGGGTTGGCGAGGGGGCTGGAGGAGATCGAGTACAGGCGCGGTTGCAGCCGCTTGAGCAGTTCGGTCCATTCCTGGGCACCGATCCGGACGGGGAACTCGGTGAGGACGTCGACGGCCTGCCGGCCCCAGGTCCACTTCGCGAGGCCGTCCTTGTTGTCCGGGCGGATCAGGTGCTTGAGTTCGCGGTCGCCGGTGCGCTCGGTGGTGAAACGCAGCAGGTCGGGGGTGATGCGGGTGATGTCCAGGTGGCGATGGAGCGCCTGGGCGAACGGCATGGGTTCCGAGCCCGGGAGGAGGACCTCGGCGTCCGGGGACAGACCGGTGGCGGCCAGCCACTCCGCCACCAGGTCGGGGCAGTTGACCGGCCATATCCCCAGGGCGTCGCCTGCCTCGTACTCCACGCCGCTGTCACCGAGGTCGAAGGTGAAGCGGCGGATCTCCTTGCCCGCGCCGGGCAGGCTGAGCAGCCGGTTGCCGGACAGCCGGGCGGCGTACGGGGCGGCCTTGCTCGGCCGCACCGTGCTCGCAGCGCCTTCCGTTGGCACAACAGGAGCTGCGACCGCAGGAGCCGCGCTCGGCTCGGTGGGGGTCGCGAGGGCGGCGATCACCTGGTCCAGCCACCGTGCGGCGGGCTCTTCGTAGTCCGGCTCGCAATCCGCACGGGGCAGCAGACGCACGGCTCCGAGCTCGTCGAGGCGCTGGTCGAGACGACGGCCGTGACCGCAGAAGTCGGCGTAGTCGGAGTCGCCGAAAGCCAGCACCGCGTACCGAACGTCCTCCAAGCGGGCGGCGTCGGCAGCGCTGAGGGCCTGCCAGAAATCGGACCCGTTGTCCGGCGCTTCTCCCTCGCCGAACGTGCTGGTGATCACCAGCAGGTCCGTGCCGGGCGACAGCGCGGCAGGACCGAGGTCCGCCATGCTGTGGAGGGTCATCGGACGGCCTGAGTCGGCCAGGCGCCCGCCGATGGTGCCGGCGAAGTCCTCGGCATTGCCGGTCTGGGAGGCCCACAACACCACGACCCGCCGCGTCGGCTCACTCGCGGCAGCGGGCGACGTCGGCTCCGTCGGCTGCGCCGCCGGCAGCCCCGGGGCCGCGGGCAACCCCGGCACCGGCACCGGCGTCCGGGAGAACGTACCGGCCAGGACGCCGTCGACCCACAGGAGGTTCGACGCCTCGAACGGGGCACTGGCGGGGAGCGTCGGCACGGCCGTGCCGGGCGGTGCGGCGGCTACCCCCGCGAGGAAACCGGCCAGGTACCGGCGCTCGTGATCGGCGAGGGCCGGGGCGCTCAGGTCGGCCAGGCCGAACAGGCCCGCGATGCCGGAGACGGGCGAGACGGCCGGACTCGTTTCCATACGCACCAGAGTCGTGACGGCACCTTGCTCGGCGGCGGCGGGGGCGGAGGCGGAGGTGGCAGCGACGGGGGTAGCGGCGACGGGCGCGGGAGCCGGCGCCGGTCCTGCCGTCGCGGAAACCGGGCCGAGGACGGGCACCGGCGCCTTGGTCCTGGTGAGGGTCACCGCGCAGACCTTGAACTCGGGCTGGAAGGAGATCGGGTCGACGGCGTCGTTGGTGACCGCGTTGACGCTGAGGTACTCGCCGAACAGGTCGTTCCAGTGGAACGGCGCGAAGCAGTTGCCGGGCCGGACCCGGTCGGTGACCACCGCCGGCAGCACCGCCCGCCCGCGCCGCGAGGCCACCTCCACGCCGTCGCCGGCCACGATGTCCAGCGCGGTGGCGTCCTGCGGGTGCAGTTCGACGAAGGGTCCGGGGTTGAGCTTGTTGAGTTTGGCCACCCTCCCGGTCTTGGTCAGGGTGTGCCACTGGTGCTGCAGACGTCCGGTGTTGAGCACGAACGGGTACTCGTCGTCCGGGAGTTCGGAGGCAGGCAGGTGCGGACGGGCGAAAAAGGAGGCCCGCCCGGACGCGGTCGGGAACGCCAGGCGGGGCCGGCTCCCGTCCGGGCGCTCGACCAGGGTCTGGCTGACACCGTCGTTCAGGTAGCGGATCGGGTTGCGGTCCGGACCGTCCACCGTCGGCGCGGGCCACTGCACCGGCGTGCTGCGCAGCCGCTCGTAGGTGACGCCGCGCAGGTCCCAGCCGGTCTTCGGGTTCCACGCCCGCCGCAGCTCGTCGAAGACCTCCTCGGCGGAGGCGTACGTGAACGCGTCGGCGAAGCCCATCTCGCACCCGACCCGGGCAATGAGCTGCCAGTCCGGCAGCGCCTGCCCCGGCGGGTCGACCGCCCCCTGGACGAGGGTGAGGTTCCGCTCGGAGTTGATCATCACCCCGTCGGACTCCGCCCATAGCGTGGCGGGCAGCACGATGTCGGCGTACGCGTTGGTCTCGGTCTCGGTGAACACGTCCTGGGTGATGACCAGTTCGGCCTTCTCCAGCGCCTCGATCACGGTACGCCGATTGGCCACCGAGGCCACCGGGTTGGTGCAGACGACCCAGCACGCCTTGATGTCACCGGCCGCCATGCGCTCGAACATCTCGATCGTGCCCTTGCCGACCTCCGTGCGCAGCGTGCCCTCCGGCACACCCCACAGGTCCTCGATGAAGAGGCGGTCCTCCTCGACCAGGACGCTTCGCTGCCCGGGCAGGCCCGGGCCCATGTAGCCCATCTCGCGCCCGCCCATGGCGTTGGGCTGGCCGGTGAGGGAGAAGGGGCCGCTGCCGGGGCGGCAGATCGCGCCGGTGGCGAGGTGGAGGTTGACCAGGGCGTTGGTGTTCCAGGTGCCGTGGGTGGACTGGTTGAGGCCCATGGTCCAGCAGCTCATCCACTCCCCGGCCTCGCCGATCCACCGAGCCGCCCGACGGATGTCGTCCTCCGGTATCCCGGTGACCTCGGCGACCTTCGCGGGCGGGTAATCCGCGAGGAAACCGGGCATCTCCTCCCAACCCTCGGTGTACTCGGCGATGAACGCCGGGTCGGTCCAGCCGCCTTCGACCAGCAGGTGCAGCAGGCCATTGAGCAACGCCAGGTCGGTGCCGGGCTTGATCTGCAGAAACAGGTCGGCCCTGTCCGCGGTGGCGTTGCGCCTCGGGTCGACCACGATCAGCTTGGCGCCCGCGGACTTGACGCGGTCCATCATCCGCAGGAAGAGGATCGGGTGGCAGTCGGCCATGTTGGCGCCGATGACGAAGAACGCGTCCGCCTTCTCGAAGTCCTGGTACGAACCGGGCGGCCCGTCCGCGCCCAGGGAGAGCTTGTAGCCGGTGCCGGCGCTCGCCATGCACAGCCGGGAGTTCGACTCGATCCGGTTGGTGCGCAGGAAACCCTTGGCCAGCTTGTTGGCCAGGTACTGCGCCTCCAACGACATCTGGCCCGACACGTACAGCGCCAGAGCGTCCGGCCCGTGCTCGTCGAGAATCGCCCGCAGCCGCCCGGCAGCCTGCGTGATCGCCGCATCCACGTCCAGGGCCACCGGCTCGGCACCCCGCTCGGGACGGACCCGCGCGGTCGCCAACCGCCCCGGCGCGGCCAACAGGTCCGCGTGCGTCGCACCCTTGGTGCACAGCCGTCCGCCGTTGGCCGGATGCTCCTTGTCACCGGAGGACTTGGCGACCATCCGCCGCCCGTCGGCACCCTTGGCGATGTCCAGCACGATCCCGCAGCCGACCCCGCAGTACGAACAGACCGTCCGCACCCGCCCCGCCACAGCCTTCTGCTCCGCCACAGGAACGCCCCCTCCAGACCAGCAGCGCGGGTCGATCCCGTCCCCGCCAACCTAGAAAGGCCCTGTTTCCCCGGCATGACCGGCAACGCCACGACCATGTAACACCCACCGCACCCGATGCCGGCCCGGGCTGTGAGGGCCGCAGCCCACCGAGGCGACCGACACGAACGACAGGACAGGCGGACGCCCGACGACCCTCTCGCGCCAGGTCGCCGGTCACCCCCGGACCACCGTCCACGCCCACCGCCACATCGTCGGCCGGGCCGGTCTCGGCCAGGCCAGTCTCGTAGGAGTCGGCCCGGCCGCGCAGCAGGGCAGGCGCCCGCGCCGACCGAGCGGCGTGATCACCACCATCGGGCACCCGTGACACACACCGGTGGCGACGGCCGTGCAAGCGGGCGCGCCCGATTTCGCCGGATGCTCAGGGACCGTTCACCGTCCTGCGTTCCGGGTGCCTCGTCCCCCTTGGCGTCCGTGTCCGTGGGGGCCGTGAGCCTGACGCCGCTGCCGCTGGGTACGAGGGGTGGTGAGCATGTCCGGGACCCAGCCGGCGAGCCGGCCGAGGAAGACTCCGAAGGCGGCGGGGCAAGGAATCCGAGGAGGACGAAGAGCGGTTCCTCGCGCGGTTCATGACCGAGCGCGATGCCGCCCTGCTCGCCGACTTCGTCAAGCTACGGGTCATCGCCCGCGAACGGCGTGACCGGCGCCGCAGGTACCTCGCGGCGCGGCACCGGCACACACCGCCCACAGCGACCTGAGGATCCCGCTCAAGGCCATCGCACGCTGGGCCCCGAGCACGAGGGCCGGCGAACCCGGATCGCGCACCGATGAGTTTCCCGCGCCGCGCCGGTCAATACGCCGGACACCCACGGACGGAAGGCTGAGCCATGCGAAAACTGATCTACGGCATGAACCTGACCCTGGACGGCTACATCGCCGCGGCCGGCGACGACATCGGCTGGGGCGGACCTCCGGGCGACGAGCTGTTCCAGTGGTGGCTCGACCACGAGCGGGAGAGTGGCCTGTCGCTGTATGGGCGCAAGCTGTGGGAGACGATGAGTTCCTACTGGCCGACCGGCGACCAGCAGCCCGACGCCACCCCGGCGGAAATCGAGTTCGCGCGGAACTGGCGGGACACGCCGAAGGTGGTGTTCTCCTCGACGATCGACAGGGTCGACTGGAACACCCGCCTGGTCACCGGCGACGCGATCGCCGAGATCACCCGGCTCAAGGCCGAGGACGGCGGCCCGATGAACATCGGCGGCGCAACGCTCGCCGGGGCGGCCATGCGCGCCGGGCTGATCGACGAGTACGCGATCGCCGCCCATCCGGTCCTGGTGGGCGGCGGCACGCCGTTCTTCACCGCGCTGGACAGCTGGGTGAACCTGAACCTGGTGGAGACGCGGACGTTTCCCGGCGGCGTGGTCCTGACCAGGTACGAGACGAGGCGCTGAGCAGCAGCACCCACGCGCCAGGTGTACTGCCCACGGAGGTTCGTGACGGATCGCATGGCGGGTTGATCTTGAACGAGTGAGGGCCTTTCGGGTTCGGTGTGGATTGCGACATCTGCGCCGACCGACGAAAGGCCCTCGTGCCCCACCGTCATGCACTCCTGACCGAAACCGGACGCCTACATCCGGCCCGTTGCGTCGTCGACGATCGATGGCCCTTCAACGGGCTGCGGAACGCTTCCAGGTATCGGTGACCACCGCCGCCGCCCGATCAGCCGCCCGCTGCCGTGAATCGGGCGAAGCCGGGATGGTCGACCGCTCCTCCCGGCCGCACCACAGCCTGCGCCGGACCCCCACCCGCACCGAGCGCCGAATCGTGAAGGTCCATCTCCTGCGCCGCCGGCAACCCGCCCGGATCGTGTACCTCCTCGGCCTGGCACACCAAAACCCCAGGTCACAAGACACAGCAGACATTCTCAACCGGTCCTGGGCCACAGGTCGGAACACCGCACCCTGACCTGCATGGAGGAGGCACACCCTGCGTGCCTCTCCGCCGCCGGCCGACGACGAGTACGCCCTCGACGTATACATCGAATGTATAGTCACGCCATGTCCATCGGCCGCACCTTTCCGAGACTTCTCGAACAAGGCCCCGCCACGGCTACAACCTCAAGCGCACATTCGACAAGCGTTTAGGAAGCAGCCATCCAATCCCGTACGCGCAGGTCTACGCGACGCTGTCCCGCCTGCGGCGAAACGGCCTCGTCGAGGTCGACGCGCCGAAGCCCGACACCGGCCCCGAGCGCAAACGCTACGCGGTCACCGGCGTCGAGGAGTGGCCCCTTCGGCCCGAGAAGCCGGAGCCGTACCTCCACAACACCTCGTACACCGAGGTCGTCCTCGCCCTGCTCCCCGGTCGCGACACGGCCGGGCTGCGCGCCGGGCGCCTGCGGCCGATGCACGAGCAGACCACGCGCGAGCACCTGAGCGGCATCGCCCACCGGCTCGTCCGCAACCACTCACCGTCCCACCTGGAGGCCGACATCCGCTGGCTCGAACCAACCCGAACCACGCTCGACCGTCTCGCTGCAGAGGCCCCGGCGTGAACGACACCGGGCCCGGGGCCCTGCCGGCCGCAACGGGCCTGCGCAAGACGTACGGCGCCACACCCGCGCTCAACGGCGCCTCGATCGAGATATGCGCCGGCGAGGTCGTCGCCGTGATGGGCCCGTCCGGATCGGGCAAGTCGACGCTGCTGCACTGCCTGGCTGCGATCGTCGCACCCGACGCCGGATCGGTCAGGTACGCCGGGCAGGAGTTATCCACGATGTCCGATCGGGGCCGCAGCGCCCTGCGCCGGTCCGACTTCGGATTCGTGTTCCGGTTCGGGCAGCTCGTGCCCGAACCGACCTGCGGGGAGAACGTCGCGCTGCCGCTGCGCCTGAACGGCGTGCCGCGCCGCGAGGCGAACGCACGCGGCCGCGAGTGGCCGGAGCGGCTGGAGGTCGCCGAACTCGCCGGCAGGCACCCCGGGAGGTGTCCGGCGGCCGGGCGCAGCGGGTCGCGGTGGCCCGCGCGCCGGCTCCCGGGCCACGTGTGGTGTTCGCGGACGAGCCGACCGGCGCGCTCGACTCGGTCGCCGGGGAGCGTGTGATGCATCTGCTGACCTCGGCTGCCCGGGAGGGCGGTGCGGCGGCGGTGTTGGTCACCCACGAGACCCGGGTGGCCGGGTGCGTCGACCGTGAGGTGGTCGTGTGCGACGGGCGCACACCCGCCCTACGCCGTGCCCCGGCGGCGCGTCCATGAGCCACCGGATCTCCCCCACCGCCCACTCGGGCGCGGCCTTCGGGCGGGCTCGCGCGACCGTGATGGGCGCGCGTTTCGCCGTCACCCGCGCGTCGTGGACCCGGACGCTGCTGATGGTTGTCGGCATCGGACTCGGAACCTCGTTACTCCTGCTGGCGTCCGCACTGCCCGGCATGCTGGAAGCTCGCGAGCGGCGTGGCGCGGCGATCGTGGAAATCGCGAGCAGCCGGCTCACCATCCCGGGCGAGAACACTCTCGTGATCGCCTACGCCAACACCGAATACCGCGACCGGGACGTACGCGGCCGGCTGGTGCGGGCCGAAGGGGCGCGGCCACCGGTGCCGCCGGGGCTGCGGGCGCTGCCCGGACCGGGTGAGATGACCGCCTCTCCCGCGCTGGCGCGGCTGCTGGAACGGCCCGCCGGCGCGCTGTTGCGCGAGCGCCTGCCGTACCGCGTGGTGGCGACCATCGGCGACGACGGGCTGATCGGCCCGGCCGACCTCTCCTACTACGCGGGCAGCGCCACGCTGACCGTCGAAGACGGCTCACGCGTCGACGGCTTCGGCACGCCACAGGCAGCCGCGAGGCTCGGCCCGTTGCTGACGCTGCTCTCGGTGACCACCCTGGTGGTGCTGCTGACACCGGTGGCCGTGTTCGTGGCGGTCGCGTCGCGATTCGGCGCGGACGCGCGCGAGCGGCGGCTCGCGGCCCTGCGCCTGGTCGGCGCCGACCTGTCCACCACCAGATGGATTGCGGCCGGGGAGGCCCTCGCGGCAGCGGCAGGCGGCCTGACCGCAGGCCTGGTCCTGTTTTTACTGGGCCGCCAGGTGATCGGCTCGGTGGAACTGTGGCGGCTGAGCGTGTTCCCCGCAGATGTGCGGCCCAGCCCTGTGCTCGCGGCACTGGTCGTGGCGGCTCTACCCCTGATATCGGTGTCGGCGACCTGGGCGGGCCTGCGTAGGATCGTGATCGAGCCCCTGGGAGTGGTCCGCCGGGCCCCGCGCCCGCCGCGGCGCGGGTGGCGGATCGTGCCCGGTCTCACCGGCGTTGTGCTGCTGCTCACCCTGATGAACGGCGGCGGCACGCGCGGCGGGGGCTGGGCGCCGTGGCTGGCCGCCGCCGGGATCGTACTCGTGCTCGTCGGCCTCACCGCGCTGCTGCCGGGGGGCGTGGCCGCGGTCGCGGCCCGGGGCAGGCGCGGCCCGTTGCCCTGGCTGATGGCCCGGCGCCGACTGGCCGCCGACGCGTCGGGCTCGATGCGGCTGGTCGGCGGCGTGACCGTCGCGGTGGCCGGCGCCATTGCGGTGCAGATGCTGCTCGCCGGCCTCGCCGGTGGCTTCACCACGCAAACCGGCCAAGACCCGGACCGCGCCGACCTGTTCGTGAACACGAAGGGTGATCCGGCCGGTGCGACCGCGCTCGCCACGACCGCCGGCGTACGCTCCGCATTCACGTTCACCGAAACGTCCACGCAGGTACGCGGGTCGGCCGAGAGCAGCCTGATACCACTGGTCGTCGGCACCTGCACGGCACTTCGCGAACTTGCCGCCGTGGGCGCGTGCGCGCCGGGTGACGTGTTCACCGTGGCGTCGCCGAACGGGGGAGCGCGGATTGGGCCGGGCAGCGTGGTGGAGCTGACCATGACCGGTCACGACGGCCCGATGGCCTGGACCGTGCCGAAGTCGGCCACCGACGTCGCCATCGTGACCGACCCGATGAACCAGTCGCGATACGGGCTGTTCCTGACACCGGAGGCGCTGCGGGCCGCAGGCCGGTCGGCGGCGGGACGGCAGATCACCTTCGTGCGCCTGGACCCGAACCGCGACGACGCCGCCGACCGGGTGCGCAACGCGGCGACCCGGATCGACCCGGGGGCCTCGATACTCACGTTGACCGCGACCACCCAGGACCGCATGTACACCAACATCCGCCGCGGGCTCCTTGCCGGGGCAGTGCTGACGCTGGGCCTGGTTGCCGCCGGCATGCTCGTGTCGTCGCTGGAGCAGATGCGGGAACGGCGGCGGCCGCTGGCCGCGATGGCCGCGCTCGGGACCCCGCGCCGCGTCATGGCGCTGTCGCTGTTGGCCCAGGCCGCGGTGCCGATGGTGCTGGGGCTGGCTCTCGCGCTGGCCGGGGGCGTCGGGCTCGGGTGGCTGTTGCTCGCGGTGTTCGGCGAACGCCCGCACCTGGACCCGGGATTCGTCGCCTCGGTGACCGCCGCGGGCGGCGCCGCAGTCCTGGCGGTAACGGTGCTGAGCCTGCCCGCCCTGTGGCGCCTGATGCGACCCGAGGGGCTGCGCATGGAGTGACCGCCCGGAGGCGGGTCCAGTGCCGACGCCCCACAGGAAGGCATACGACGGCACGGTGTATCGCCAAGGACCTGCGGCCGGAGGACGACAGGCGCAGCGGTACTTCAGCCGGCCGTCACGTGCCCCGCGACCGGTCGCGGGGCGGCGCGGCCGGGACCGCGTCTCGCGAGGGCGGGTGCGGGGCGACGGCCGGACCGGTGATGATCTTCGTGGCTGCCGGTGATGGCCGACGGCCGGTACGACAGAAACGGCACGGCGGCGCCGGTTCCCGCGCCCCGGCGACCCGTCACCGTCGAGGCCCGCGTCCGCCGCGTCGGGCGTCGCCCTCACCTTCGCGTTGAACAGCCCGTTCTTCAGAACGGACCCTCGCCCGGGACAGCACCGTGGTGCGCACCCTCAACCCGCCCCGGAAGGACGACAGGAACACGGAACACCCCGCCGCTCTACCGGGAAGCCGCGTCGCGTACCGCTTCGAGGGCGTCGGGCACCCTGCGCGGAGGTTGTCGGGCACCCTGCGCATGGCAGCAGTCCCCGACCTCCAGGGTTTCGGACTCGACGTCGGAACGATCGGGGACAGGGCCTCCGCGATCCCGCGAGCGGCCTTTCACGCAGCCGGGCCGGGGCCGGTCGGACGTCGGAACCACCAACTGCGCACCGGACGCCTCCGGGCGGGAACCGCGCGTCGACGCCACGCCACCCACCCGTGTCCTCGGCGATCTCGGGATCCGGCGTGCGCGTCGCTCCGCCGTGCCCGTGGCCGTGGCCGTGGCCGTGGACTCCTCCTCCGCACCACGAGGCGGAGCCCACACGCGATACGAGGGACGAACCGAATGCGCCGACCGGGGAATCCCTCGACGCTTCCCGACTTTTGTCCCCGGTCCGCGGGGACGATCCCGGTCGAGGTATCCCTCGCCCGGGGCCACGTCCGGACACCGGGCATCGCACACTCCCACGGAGCACCCATGCGGCAACCCGAATACCGCCTATCCCACCTGCGAGCGCGCATCCTGGCGGCGGGACTGTCCGCACTGGCCGCAGCCGCACTCGTGCCCTCGACCGCCTCGGGCATCGCCGAACACCGGTACGAATGGGCTGCCCTGGGCGATTCGTACACCGCGGGCCTGTTCATCGGGAGCCCACGCCCCGCACTCGGTGACCCCACCCGGGACGGATGCGATCGCACCACCGGCTCCTACCCCGATCTCGTCGCCAAGGCGCTCGCCGCGAACCCGCCGGACAGACCTGTCCGCCTGACCGACGTCAGCTGCGACAACGCCACCGTCGACGAGATCGCCTCGACAGGACAGACACCGGTCAGCGTCGTGGATCCCCCCGCCGGCGGATGGCCCGCCCTCGACCCACAGATCCGACGAGCCGGACTCGACGAGCGCACCGACGTCGTCACCATCGGCATCGGTGCCAACGGCCTGCCCTTCGGCGGCTGCCTCCAACGCGCGTTGTCCGGCAAGTCCTGCCGCGACCACTACACGAACCCACCCCAGGGCCAGGACAACCTCGCCACGATGCTCACCAGACTCGACCGGGAGTACTCACGCATGCTGGACGCCGTACACAAGGCCGCCCCGCACGCCCGCGTGATCACCATCGGCTACCCGGCCCTCCTGCCGGAACACGGCACGGACTGCGACCGCGCCGACCTCACCCACATCGGCCCGATCACCCCCGCCGACGTCGACTGGCTCCGCGAGGACGTGCTCGAGCCACTCAACGAAACCATCCACCGCGTCGCCTCCCACCACCACGACCACTACATCGACCTCTACACCGCCGGCATCGGCCACGACGCCTGCCGACCCCCGGGCACGAAATGGATCGAAGGACTCTGCGGCGACGCTGCCGACTTCTGGCCGAGCGCGTTCCCCGGCGCGTTGCCCTTCGACTGCGCCGAGATCGACAAACGCGCCACCCTGGTCCACCCCAACGCCAAAGCGCACACCCACACCGCCCTCCACCTCGAACCCGCCCTCCGACACGCGCTCCGGGAGAACACGGACGACCACGGCGACACCGAACATCCCACGCACGAAACCGCCGACACCGGACACACGGGGGCCTGATCGGCTCCACCGAGTACGAGAACCTTCACGACCCCGCCGCGTTCCACGCCATCCAGGTCCGGGAGAGCGCGGATGCCTTCCGCGCGCACATGGAGGATGCCGCCAAGTCCGGGATGAACAAGGCGATCCAGGTCCCGAGTGAGCACCCCAGGACCGCCGTACTGCGCACCATCGGCTGATCCCGCGAGGACCGGACGCCCGCGACTCCCGAACCACACCGAGGAGAGCGCCGCTGCACGCCGTCGAGACCTCGGCACGCAGCCGAGGCACACCGATGCCCTGCCCGTTGGTCACGCCTGGGTCGCGTCGAGACAACGCTGCGATCCGCGGGCATCGGCGAACCCGGGGAAACCCCCGCGAAATGGCGCCTACGGGCGAGAGCATTCCCTCCTCGTCGCCGCGACTTCGCCTCGGAACGAGGCAACCACACCGGCTCGGCGACGGCCCCGTCCCCGTCCCCGTCGCAGCTGCGTTCACGCCGTGGGCAGCGCCGGGGACATCCGGCCTTCCGTTTGCTCGGCCGTCCCCAGTCGGTATCCGTCCTCGGCGGAAAAGGCCGCGGTCACCGTGAACCGATCGGCACGCACCAACGTCTGACGCCACTCGACCGGGCGCGATGCGGCCACGCCCAGTCGGTCGATCGCGTACAGGGCCGTGTTCGGCGGGCTTTCCAGCATCGTGCGCTCGGCACGGTTGGGCACCACGGCTCGGATGCGTTCCCATCCCCCGGTGATCCTGATGCGGCAATGCCGATCCAGTTCGGCGTACAGCGCCGTGTGCGTGAAGTCGACCCCCAGCAGGGGGGCGCTGATGTCGGCGGGGAGCCATACCCGATCGACGGCGAGCGGCCGCTCGTCGGCGAGGCGAAGGCGCTCCAAGTGCACCAGCGGTGTGGACTCCTCGAGGCCGAGCCGGGCGGCGACCACCCCGTCGGCGCGCCGATCCAGCACGCGCACCACGCTGCGCTGCACCGCGCCGATCTCCTCGACCGAGGCGAAGAGACTGTACGGCGTGCCGACCTGTTGTTCCATCGAGGTGTCCGCGAGTGCGGATACCCGTCCCCGGTGCGCCGTGACGACGCCTTCGCCGCGCAACTGGCGCAGGGCCTCGCGAACCGTGTGGCGGCTGACTCCGTATTCGGTCGCGAGGGCGTGCTCGCCGGGGAAGTGGTCGCGGAATTGGTCGGCCTCCAGGCGACGGCGCAGGTCGGCTCGCAGTTGGACCCACAGCGGCACTCCACTCGCGCGATCGACGGGATTCGCTCCCGCGGGCTGCGTTGATGTCACCGAGGGTTCCCCTGACGTGCGACGGACCCGTGCTCGTGTCCTGTGTGAGGTCACGAAAGTACGGAAGCACGCCTTCCGATGGCAACTCCGCAGGGGCACCCGTGGACGTCTCCGGAGTGCTTGCTCGGCGACCCGCATACGGGTGTCACGGCAACGGTCCAAAGGATCCAAAAACTCCAAACGGTCTAAACGGGCCGAACGGTCCACGAAGAGCGGCCACATGCATGAACGCCGCGGGGCGATGATGAGTAGCGCGGCGAACATCCGCTGAAGGGCGATCCCCGAAAGTCCGTACGGCGAGGGCTCCTCCGCCGCCCAGTGCACCGATGGCGAGCCCGATCCGGCGCCGGACGCGAGCGAGCATCAGGACGCTCCCCTCGGGGCCGGAACGTCGATTGTGGCGCGGCCTACGGGAAGTCCCGTCGTGCTGTGGGGTGCTCGCGGCGGTAGGAGGCGAAGCCGCCTTGGAGATCGCACACCTTCGTGAAGCCCGCCGCACGCAGGATCGACGCGGCGATGGAGGACCTGCGGCCGCTCGCACAGAAGACGGCGACGGACTCGTCGGGCGACAACTCGTTTATTCGTGACAGGAGTTCGGGGAGCGGGATCAGGTGGGCCCCGGGGATTGTGCCGTCGGTGCGCGCCTCGCCGGGATTGCGGACGTCGACGACGCGCGTGTCCGCGTCGAGCGCGACGAATGCGTCGACGCGATGACGTACGGCGATCCGGCGGTGTCCGGGCTCGATGCCGGGTGCCCCGGCGGCGAGCGCTCCCGACACGCGGTCGAAGCCGATCCGGGCCAGTCGGTTGCGGGCCTCGCGTTCGGTGCCGGGGTCGCAGACGAGCAGGATGCGGCTGTCGGCGCTCAGGATCTCGCCGGCGAGTTCGGCGAATCGACCGCTCAGGGGGATGTTGATCGAGGCCGCGAGGTGTCCGGCGGCGAACGCGTCGGGATCGCGGGTGTCGAGCACGACACCGCCGGTCGATCGGGCGCGCAGAAACTCGGCGAAGGGCAGGGCGGGTACGTGGGTGGTCTCGTCCAGGGTCGACCGCGTCTGTCGATTGCGCGCGGCCGTGAAGGGGAAGTAGCGGGGCACGCGGGTCCGCGCGGAGCACACCAGATTCACGAATTCGTCCTCGGCCATGTCGGCCAGTGCGTGGTTCGTGTGCCGTTGCTCTCCGATGGTGCTGTGATGCGCGGCGGACAGGTTGCTGCCGCAGGAGGATCCGCTCCCGTGCGCGGGGTAGACGCCGGTGGCGTCCGGGAGGGCCAGCAGGCGTCGGGTGGAACGGTACAGGGCCCGTGCCGATCTCTCCGCCGACCAGCCCGCGCCGGCGGCCAGATCGGGACGTCCCACGTCGCCGACGAACACTGTGTCCCCTGTCAGCACGCCGAAGGGCACCCGGTCGTCCGCGTGGGCTCGCACGACCACGCAGATCGACTCGGGGGTGTGCCCGGGAGTGTGCAGGATCTCGAGTTCGACATCACCGAGCGGGAGTTTCCCGCCGTCGGGCAGCGGATCGACGGCGAAGTCGACCACGACTGCGGAGCCGTAGGAGATCCGCGCCTGGGTCCGGGCGGCGAGTTCGAGGTGTCCGGACAGGAAGTCGGCGTGCACGTGGGTTTCGACGACCCGCTCGATGTTCAGGTTCAGTCGTGCGGCGTCGGCGATGTACTCGCCCACGTCGCGTCGGGGATCGACCACGACCGCGCGTCCCGATCCGCTGTCGCCGACGAGATACGAGGCGTGGGAAAGGCAATCCAGGTAGTACTGCTTGAAAACGAGCGTATCGACGCGTTCCATTGAGGAGCTCCGGCCGGGTCGGATGGGTGGCTTCTTCGGGTGCGGTGCGGCGGGCGCGGGCGCGGGCGCGGCTCGGCGGCGGCCTCGAAGTGGCGGTCGTGATGTGGCTAGGCACGCCCGCGAAGCATCAGGTTCCAGTACAGGAACGGCAGTCCGTAGCGCTTGAGGTACCACATGTCGGTGCGTTCCCTGGTCGTGTCGATCAACGGGATCGAAGGGGCGGGCTTCATCGAGTAGTCGAACTCGGCGAGGAGCATCTTGCCTCGCGCCGTCGTCAGCGGGCAGGACGCGTATCCGTCGTAGCGGGCCGGTGACGCGAGACCGTTCAGGCGCGCGATGAGGTTTCGCACGACGACCGGGGCCTGTTTGCGCACGGCGGCGCCGGTCTTGGAATTCGGTGACGAGCCGACGTCGCCCAGTGCGAAGACGTCGGGGTAGCACGGGTGTTGCATGGTCCACTGGTCGACGAGGACGTAGCCCGCGGGATTCTCGGGGTCGGCCAGGGGACCCTGCTTGATCCAGTCGGGCGCGCTCTGGGGAGGTACCAGGTGCGCCATGGTGTAGGGCAGCGTGGTGGATGCCCGGGTGCCGTTGTGGGTGACCACGACTTCCTTGGACTCGGAACGGACCTCGCTCACCTCGCTGTCGAAGTGCACGGTGATGCCGTATCGCCGAACGACCCGATCCAGGACACGCGAGAACTCCGGGACCGCGAACATGGTGGGTGTCGGGAGCACCAGGTGCACGTCGATGTCGCCCAGGACGCCTTCGCGGCGCCAATGGTCGGCGGCCAGGTAGGCGATTTTCTGGGGCGCGCCGCCGCACTTGATGGGCCCCGACGGCATGCCGAACACGGCGGTTCCCGACCGGGTGTCCCGGATGAAGCGCCATGTCGCCGGTGCCGTTTCGGGCAGATAGTTGCTGGAGACGCCCTCGACGCCGAGCGTGGCCTCCAGTCCGGGGATTCTCGACCAGTCGAGTTGGATCCCGGGACACACCACGAGGCACCGGTAGCCGATGATTTCCCCGTCGTCCAGGGTCACTTCCCGCGCGTCCGGATCGATGTGGACCGCGCTCCGACGGATCGACCGCACTCCTCGAGGCACCACGGACGCCTGCGGGCGGGCACTCTCCCCGATCGTCGCAAGTCCGCCGCCCACCAGGGTCCATAAGGGTTGGTAGTAGTGCCGGGTGGCCGGATCGATGATCGCGACATCGCGCTCGCCGGAGCGGCGCAGCCGTGCCGCCACGGTGATGCCGGCGCTCCCTCCCCCGATGATCACTGTCCGATGACGTTGCGCCGACACCATCACGACCTCCAGGACAGGGATCAAATGTGCAGACATTTAATATGGACAAGACCTACGGTCTTGCGCAAGAAAATGTGCGTACATTTCTATCCGGTCGGGTCGGAGCATCCGAGTCGGTCCGACGGGTCGGCGCCTGATCCGGCGGAACGCAACCCGGCCGGGACGCCCGGCAACGCGGCCCCACGTGCGTGCGCTTCGCAAGACTCGCGCCGGCGGCAACGCCTCGGCCACCGCGCCTCGGCCATGGTGCTCGGCTCCCGTCCGGCGAACCGGCCACCGGCAATCGCCCCTCGAACGCGCGCCATTCGAGCACGTCACCGCGCCCACACCACGAACCGGACTCCGGGAAGGGCCCGTTCGTCCCGGACCTGCGCCTGCGGGGCGGCCGCCCCGTGCACTCGGCCCTGCCCGCCCGCACGGGACACGTCCGGTCGCCGGGCGCATTCGAGGAGGCCGGCGCCTTCGCCGAGCAGCCGTGCACCCGGCGCCGGCGTTCGCGGGTGGTCTGTTCGCGGATCCCGCCGGGGCGGGCGGGTTTGACGGCAGCCTCCGCCCGGGGACCGAGCGGCCCGGTGTACGGCAGCCGTGACCGTACCGTCGACAACGGTGTACGGGTGAGAGTCGACGGCGGGTGATCGTGAGCGCCGCCGACGGGCGGGAGTCGGGACGTCGCGCGCTCGTACGCACGGGGGTTCGACGGCACCCGGGCTCAACCGGCCCAACGTGACGATCGAAGCGGCGTCGAACCCCCTGCTGTCGATCCCCCGCCGCGCCGAGGGCGGGGCTGGTGGATCAGTAGGTCAAAGCCGGGCTGAACGCGCTCTTGCCGACACACCAGATGTCGACGTTGTTGGGATTGTGGTGCAGCTTGACCGACCAGTTCGTGGCGCTGGGCGGACTGGCCGACTGGATCACGGTCATGGCCTGACCGGCGGATATCGCGCCCGCCGTCTTGTTCAGCGGACCCAGGTTGACCGGACCGAAGGGACCGGACGTGCCGGCGGTACCGCTGAAGGTGACCGTGCCGCTCGGACCCCCGAGGTTGGCGGTGATCGTGAGATCGCCGTTGTTGATGGTGATCAGCGGCGCGAGCGCGATGGTGGCCGAGAGCTGGTGCGACGCGTTGGTGGTGAACGTCGCGGTCTTGCCGGTGTAGCTGACCCCGATCGAGGTCAGACAGTCGTACTTCGCGGTGGACGGACCGCCGGCCGTGGCCGTGCCGCTGAGGGCGACGGTCGCGGCCATGGCACCGGCGAAGACGGCGGCGCAGGCCGCGAGGGCTTTGGATCGTGACATGGAAGGTGCCCCTTTCGACAGATACTGCGGAAAGTTCCTGTCGGCGCATTTGGAGTGAATCCGAAGTCTCGGATTTCGTCAAGCAGGATCGGAACGCAATACCCCGACGGCGAAATCCGCGATGGACAATTCATGATCGCAATTCACCACCAGTCACCTCGGCAAAGAATATTCGGTTTCCCGGGTATTTCTCGATCATGGTGACACGTGTCGACTGAATCGGATCGCGTCTCGCTCTTGACTACCGATGATCCAAATGTGCGAATAGTTCGCTACGCCTTTCGTTTCCGACGGGCTCCGAACAGGCCGTCCGCACCGGCCGTCCACACGAAGGAGCAACGTGTCAAAACGGTTATCCCGACGATTGACCCGCCATCGCTGGGCCGCCTCGGTGGCGGCGAGCGCCCTGGCCCTCGGCGGCGGCCTGGTCGCCCTCGCGCCGTCGGCGGGCGCGGGCACCGTGACCCCGGTCATGCGGTGTACCACGCCGGTCGGTGCCCCCGAGGGGCAGCAGCGGTTCGAGGTGACCCTGGACCCGACGCATGGCGACGGTGCCACCTCGATGCACGTCGTGGCGGGTGGGAGTCCGGCGACCAGCCCGATCCCGATTCCGCTCGCGACGATCAAGTCCGTCTACACGTTCGCCATGTCCGGCGGTACGACCGGGGATCTCTCGGTGGCGCCACCCTCGTTCGAGACGCCGATCGAGGTGAACACGCCCATCGTGCCGCCCCCGTTCACCGTGCCCACGACGATCGTCGGCGCGCCGGCCGGGTCCACGGTGGACCTCACCCTGAAGTCGATCGTGGTGCAGACCATCGTCGGCGGAAACCTGCTCGCGACGGCGACGTGCGTGCCGATCTCCGGTAACGGCGTGCTCGCGTCGTACACGGTCGAGCAGGGCAGTCAGGCGCCCACGCTGACCGCGACGCCGAGCACCGTCGACTCGAACTCCCGGGTCACACTGTCCGGCGCACACTGGCCGGCCGGTCCGGTGGGGTTGACCATGTGCTTCCCCGAGTTCGGCGGATTCTGCGACAACGGCTACTCGACCATCGCCGCGAGCGACGTCAAGGTCGTCGACGGTGTGCTGTCGGGGTGGGTGCACGTCGCCGGCGCGGTTCCCAGTACGACGGCGCTCCTGAAGGTCACGTCGGGATCGGTGGCCCTGGAGGCGCCGTTGACCGTCGTGTCCGTACCGGTCGGCGGGCGGGGGCTGGTGCTGAGCCCGAACACCGGTCCGGTCGGCACCCGGGTGACCGTCACCGGCACCGCGTTCTCGCCGAACGCCCAGATCACCGTCCAACCCCAGGACGGGCCCGGGGCGCCGACCGAGGACGCCATAACCACCACCGCGGACGCGAACGGCTCGTTCACCGCGACGTTCACGGTGACCGCCGCGGCCACCGCCGCGGTCGCGGCGTACGAGTTCGGCAACCCCGCGATCGGCATGCGGACGCCGTACACGGTGGGCGAGGGCCCGGCTGGGCTGACCCAGTCGGTCAGTGGGCAAATCAAGCCCGGCGGCCTGACGATGTCCCAGGCCGGCGGCCGGATCGACTTCGGCAGCGCGACGATCGACGGCAAACCGCTGCGCCTGAACGCGGCGCTCAACCGGGTCACCGTGGTCGATGCCCGAGGGACCGACCTCGGGTGGTCGCTCACCGGCACGATGTCGGAGATGACGGCCGAGAACGGCACCGACAGGCTCCCGGCCGGGAGCGTGACCTGGACCCCCGCGTGCGCGGCGGCCGACGGCGCGCCCGGAACGGTCACCCCCGGCACTGCGGGGCCGCTCGGGACGACCCAGGCCCAGTTGTGCACGCAGACGCCGGTCGAGGGTCGAGCCACGGGCGGCAGCGTTTCGGCGGACGCCGCCCTGACGTTGACGACCCCGGCGTTCGTACGCCCGGGGACCTACTCGGGGACGCTCACGCTGAGCCTGAGTTAGCCGAACGGGAGTCAACCAGGCTCGCGTCAACCGGGCTTGAGATGGTCGACACCGAGTCGACGCGTCGGGATGTGCGGGTGTCGACGCTTCGAGGCGGTGCCGCATTACCCGCCCGGTGGTGTGGGACGACTCGGCCGCTCCGGCCGGCGCCCCCGCCACCGGGCGATTTCGTGCGCGGCGCGGGATCGTGATCGGCCGCCCGGAGCCACGGCGTGGGGCCGTCGCGCCCCTTTCGCGACCGCCCGGTATCGCGACCGCTCGGGGACGGCGGGGAATGCGTCGACATTCTTCGGGGCGAGGAATTCGGCGGGCGGGCTTTACCGGCGCGGTATTACGCCGCCTTCCCGGCGCCCGGCACCCCGGGTCCGGAACCGGGGCGCGGACTAGGGCGGCCGGCGCATCGGCGGGATCAACGGCTCGTCGGTACCCGGACGCGCGAGCGCCCCTGTTCCCGAGCAGCCGAAACACACCGCCGGCCGGTCGTGGTTGCCCCGGAATCCGACCGGTTCATCGCACGACACGACGGCTCCGAGGTGCCCCTTCGCGGGTGGTGGCAGATCCCGGACCGACGACGAGGGCGACCCGGGCAGGCTCCGCTCCCGCGCCCCACGACTCGGGCAAGGTCGGCGGCAACCTGCGTCGGCCGACCCGCTACCACCGCATGCTGCAACGCCTCGTCCACACCTCGGCGTTGGTGAGCATCCGCTGTGGGCACCGTGGCCCCGGACAGGTGAGGGCCCGTCGTGCTGCCGCCGATCCGGTGGGTCCGGTCCGTGCCGTGTGCGCGTCGGTCGGTGTTGCCGTTGTGATGCCGGTCCACGCGGTGCCTACCGACGTGCCGTGCCCTGCTGTACCCGTGGTTGGGGCGCGCGGACCATGTGGTGGATCTGCCGGCCGCACCACATGCCCGGGAGCATCCACACGGCGGTTCCCAGCGACATCAGCACGGTGATCGCGTGGCGTGCCCGGGCATCCGGGTGGTCGCCGCCGTCGTACCCGGCGAAGGACAGGGCGAGGGCGGCGAGCCAGACGACGACCGCGGCGAGTGCGGTTTGGGCGAAGGCCGCCAGGCCGTAGAGGGTGCCTTCGCGGCGTTCTCCGGTGCGGGCCGATTCGGTGTCGGCGATGTCGGGGAGGATGGCCCAGCCGGTGACGGCGACTGCCATACTGCCGGCCGAGCTGAGCAGGATGAGCGTCCAGAACAGGACGTCGTCGCCCCGGCCCGGGAAAACGAACAGGCACTGCACCACGGCCCAGCAGCCGGTGAACAGCAGGTATGTGCGGGGCTTGCCGATCCGGTCGGTCATTCGGCGCACCAGCGGCAGCCACGCGAGTCCGGCCGCGAACCAGGTCAGCATCACCAGGGACGCGGTGTCCTCGCTGTAGCCCATGACATGGACGCCGTAATACACCGCGACCGCACCGGTGACACTCAAGGGCGCCCAACCGAACGCGAGCATGCCCAGCGCCAGTCGCACGATACGGGACTCGCGGACCATCGCCAGGCCCTCTCGTGGTCGGACGGTCGCGGGTTCCGCCGCCGGTTCGCGGCCGCGCGCCGTCGCCCGGGTCACCAGCAGTCCGCCGGTGGCCAACAGGGCGCATACCGCGGCGGCGGCCGACCAGCCGGCCCTGTCGCTGCCACCCAGGGCGTCGCCGAGTACCCCGTGGAGCGCGAGGGGGGTGACTGCGCCGACGAGTGCGCCGAGTTGTGAGAAGGCGGTGCGTACGCTCGACAGGGCGGTGCGCTCGGTCGGGTCGGTGCTCAGCTCGGCGCCGAGTGCTCCGTAGGGCACGTAGAAGACGGTCAGGCTGGTGAACCAGGCCAGTGCGACCGCGGTGTAGTAGGCCGCACGGGCGATGCCCGTCAGGCCGAAGTCGGTGAACAGCAGCCAGGACGTCACCGCGTACGGAATCGCCGCGGCCGTCAGGAAGGGGAGTCTGCGTCCGTGGCGCGAGCGCAGGCGGTCCGAGCGCCGGCCGATGTACGGCTGGAGGACCGCGTTCCACACCGTGCCCAGCGCCACCACCGTTCCGCCGAGCGCGGCGGACGCGCCGACGACGTCGGTCATGTAGTAGAGGAACAGGGTGGAAAACGCCGTCCACATAACGGCGTTGGCCCACTCGCCGCCTCCGTACCCCCACCGCACGCGTCTCGGCAGGGCCGCGGCGGATGCGGGGCGCGTCATGACGTGCCTCCGGCAACCCGCAGGTCCAGGTGGGACGCGGCGGCCGCGTCGTGATGAATCGTCGTCGTGCCCGCACGGGTGTTGCGGTCCCAGCGGTCGAAGGCGCTGCCGGATATCTCGGCGCCGATCCGATGACCCGCGCGGAAGCGATGACCGGTGGCCGCCAGGCCGACATACGCGGCATACACGCGACCCGGTTCCACCGGCGTCGGCGCATTGGCGGGATCGCGGTGCGTCAGGCGCCGGATGCCCTCCTGGACGAGTTGGGCGGAACCGTCCGGGGCGATGTCGACCAACGCGACGGTGACGTCCGCGTCATCGGCGGTCGTGGAGGCGTGGATCGTGGCCGTGATCGGGCCGACGACGACCATGTCGTCCGTCAGCGGTTCGCTGCGGTAGACCAACACGTCGGGGCGCGTGTGGAGATCGCGGCGGTCCCTCAGCGCCTTGGTCATCCCCCACAGGTCCTTGCCTTCCCACGGCGCCGCCGGGTCGGCCGGATGGTAACCGAACCGTGCGGCGTGCTCGCTGAACTCGGGTTCGTCGGTGGTGAGTTCGCGGTTTCCCCGCAGGTAGAGGCGGAGTTCGGCGGTGTCGCGGGGCGGCCATGCGTCGGCGGTGTGCCAGCGGTCGGCTCCGGTGACGTACGCCCGTACCCGGGGTCCGTCGAGCTTGACGGGTACCGTCGTCGACCCGCCGGTCCGGGCGAGGACCTCGTCGGTGAACGCCAGCACCCGGTCCCAGGAGCGGGGACCGGCCGGGATCGGAATGCGGCCCACCCTGCCGTCGAAGTCGCAGCTTGTCTCGTGGTCGGTCGGGCCGATCACCAGGCGCCTCAGGTGCGCCAGGTCCGGGCGGCGCTCCTCGAGCTCCGTCCAGCACTGGAGCGTGCCGGGCAGCAGGTTGTCGTACCAGCCGCTCCACACCATCGTCGGCACCTCGACGCGGTCGAGCAGGTGCCGGAAGTCGTGCGCGTTCCAGAAGTGGTCGTCGGGACCCGTGCGTTGGGGGCGGTCGGCGAACTCGCGGTAGAGCCCGCCGGGCAGTCCGGCCGCGTCCGCCATGTCCCGTACCGGCAGTTGCCGGGTATCGAGGCGATGCCAGTTGAGGAACCCGCGCCCTGCCTGGTCGCACGCCCACATCGCGGTGCTGCCGAGGCACAGCGCGCCGCCTTCGAACAGCAGCGTGTGCATGTCCAGGCCCATGTCGCCCGGCGAGATGCAGGCCAGCGCGGGATGGCCGGACGCCGCGGCGGCCCACTGGGTGAACGCGTAGTAGGACTCGCCGGTCATCGCCACCCGGCCGTCACACCAGGGTTGGTCGGCCACCCAGTCGATCGTGTCGTAGCCGTCGTCCACCTCGTGCACCAGCGGACGCCACTCGCCCTCCGAACCGAACCGGCCGCGGACGTCCTGCACCACCGCCGCGTAGCCGCGCCGGGCCCAGAAACGGCCGACGGCGGGCATGTACGCGTACGCCTCGCGGATCCCGTACGGCATCCGGATCAGCATCGCCGGGTGCGGTCCGGACGGGCGCGCGGTGCGGTCGGCCGGCAGGTGGACGTCCGTCAGCAGGCGCACGCCGTCGCGCATCGACACCATCGCGCCCCGCACCGTCCGCACCTTGGGGAAACGTTCCGGCGATGCCGAGGGCAGTTCCTTGAACGGCAGGGCGAGATGCTTCGCGCCGACCAGACACGCCCGGGTCATTCCCCACTTTGCGTCCGCAATGAGATGCTTCATCGATGTCTCCCCTTCGCGACGTGACAGGCGGGTGACGCTAGTCGCCGCAGAACGCGCGACCATGGGAAGAATTCGCCGGCATCTCAACGGAGTGGCATGGACACATCACCCGGCGCACCCCAGCCTCGCCGCGGACGCGGTCGGCCGCGCGAAGTCGTCCGCCGCAACCCCGGGGAAGGCACCCCGCTGGACCGTCGCCCTGCGGACTCTCCACGGACGACCGCCGCGATCCTCGATGCGGCACACCGCGTCCTGCTCCGCGCCGGGACGGCCGGGCTGACCCTGGTCGCCGTCGCTCGCGAAGCCCACGTCGACGTGACCACCGTCTCGTACCACTTCGGCACCCGGCACGGGCTCATCGAAGCCCTGATGGACCGCCTCTACCAGGACCAGGCGGTCGACTTCGCCGACAAGGCCCGCGAGCTGCCACCCGGGCAAGAGCGCTGGCAGGTGTACCTCGAGGGCGTCGGACGCATGTGCCAGGACGGCGACGCGACCCGCGCGTACTTCGCCATCGCCGCACTCGGCCTGCGGGACGACGCATTGCGCGCCCGGCTCGCCAAACTGAACGCCTGGACGGTCCGCGCGTTCGCCGACACCATCAACGCCGACGCCGCGTCCGACGAACGCCCGCTGCTGGATCCCGAACGCCTGCGCACCATCGGCGAGTTCGTCTACGCGGCCGTCGACGGCATCGAACTCCACCATGCGCTCGCCGACGACACGTACCCCCTGCGCGACGTGCTTGCCATCCTCGACGACATCGTCACACGGCTTCTGACAGAGCGTTCCGTCCCGTGAGTCGTGTGTGGCTCCGGGCTTGGATGTCGCGCCGGTTCGGGGTGCTCTCGTAACAGGCGAAGCGTGTGCTCCGGGTCGACCGCGTCCAGGACGGCGGTCCACGAGGTTCGGTCCGGGGTCAGGGCGGCGACGAACGAGTACGGCCGGTGGCCCGTCGGGTCGGTTCGGGTCCGGCGGGATGAGCGGCGCGTTGATCGCGACGGTGCGGATGGTCGTCGCGACCGTGTCGGGATCGAGGCCGCTGTCGAACCGGGGAACCGCGTTGATCGAGTGATTACTTCCACTCGATCAACAGCCGCTTGCGCTCAGGGCTGTAGTGCCACCGCGGCCGGCCGGCCCGTCCTTCGGCCCGGCCCGCGGCGGACCCGATCGTGTCGAGCAGGCATGGGCCGCGCCGTTCGCCGTAGGCGGCCGACATGCGCTCGTGCACCTCGACCGGATCCCGGTCCACGAGCCGCCCGTACGTGACGAGTCCGATGCGTTCCCGATCTGCCCGTGCGTTCCGTTCGGACATGCGCCGCACCCCTTGACACAAGGTTGCAAGTCCTGGATTACTGGAGCCGCCACTAACGTAACCGAATGTTCGGTCAGTTATAGGGACGGCGAAGCACACATGACATCTGTCCAGGATCCCGCGCAGCGGATGTTCGCCGCGGACGGGGCGTCCCAGGGCCTGGGGATCGAACTGCACGAGGCCGGCGAGGGCGCCGCCCACCTGAGCATGGTGGTGACCGCCTCGATGGTGAACGGCCACGGCCTCGCCCACGGCGGTTACATCTTCCTGCTGGCCGACACCGCCTTCGCGTGCGCCTGCAACAGCCACGGTCCGACCACCGTGGGAGCCGGCGCCACGGTCGATTTCGTCGCCCCCGCGTACGAGGGCGACACGCTGGTGGCCAAGGCGCACGAGGTCGGCCGGTTCGGCCGAAGCGGCATCTACGACGTGACCGTCACTCGCGACGAACAGGTGGTCGCGGAGTTTCGCGGTCGCAGTCGCGGCATCCGAGGCATGGAGAAGTCCGCATGAGCGAGCGCACCACCGCGTCCCCGCCACGACTGGGCGACGCCCCGCCGCGGGAACTCCTCGACGCAGGCGAGCGGATGGACCGCAGCGAGCTGCGCGACCTCCAACTCGGACGGTTGCAGGCCACCCTCCGGCACGCGTACGACAACGTCGAGCTGTACCGGCGCAAGTTCGACGCCGCCGGGGTCCGACCGGCGGACTGTCGCACCCTCGACGACCTGGCGCTGTTCCCCTTCACCACCAAGGCGGATCTACGCGACACCTACCCCTTCGGGATGTTCGCCGTCCCGCGCGCGGACGTCCGCCGGATCCACGCGTCGAGCGGCACCACCGGCAAGCCGATCGTGGTCGGCTACACCGACGGCGACCTGGACACCTGGGCCGACGTGGTCGCCCGCTCGATCCGGGCCGCGGGCGGCCGGCCCGGACACCGGGTGCACAACGCGTTCGGGTACGGGCTCTTCACCGGCGGACTCGGCGCCCACTACGGCGCCGAGCGCGCCGGGTGTACGGTGATCCCCGCCTCCGGCGGCATGACGGCGCGTCAGGTGCAGCTCATCCGGGACTTCGAGCCCGAGATCATCATGGTCACCCCCAGCTACATGCTGGCCCTGCTCGACGAGTTCGAGCGGCAGGGCGTCGACCCGCGCGGCTCGTCCCTGCGGATCGGCATCTTCGGCGCGGAGCCGTGGACCGAGGAGATGCGCCGCGAGATCGAGGAGCGGGCGGGCATCCACGCCGTCGACATCTACGGGCTGTCCGAGGTGATCGGACCCGGCGTCGCGCAGGAGTGCGTGGAGACCAAGGACGGTCTGCACGTGTGGGAGGACCACTTCTATCCCGAGATCGTCGACCCGCTCACCGACGCGCCGGCCGGCGCGGGCGAACATGGCGAGTTGGTCTTCACCTCCCTCACCAAGGAGGCCATGCCGGTCGTCCGCTACCGCACCCGCGATCTGACCCGGCTGCTGCCCGGCACCGCCCGCCCGGCGTTTCGCCGGATCGACAAGATCACCGCGCGCTGCGACGACATGATCATCCTGCGCGGGGTCAACGTCTTTCCCAGCCAGATCGAGGAGATCGTGCTGCGCACGCCCGACGTGTCCCCGCACTTCCAGGTGGAACTCGCCCGCCGAGGCCGCATGGACCACATGCTGATACGCGCCGAGACCCGGGTGGGCAGCGATCCGGCGACCCGGGCACCGGCCGCGGCGGCCATCGCCAAGGCGGTCAAGGACGGCATCGGCGTGAGCGTGGAGGTGGACGTGGTGGACGTGGACACCCTGGAGCGCTCGATGGGCAAGTTGCGCCGCGTCCGTGACCTGCGCGAGCCGTGACCGGCGTGTTTGCCACAATGCCTGTATGAGCACCACTCTCCCCTCGGGCACCGGCGGACGCCGGGGCCGGCCAGGCTACGACCGCGAATCCCTCCTGGCGATCGCGGTGACGGCGTTCAACGAACGCGGCTACGACGGCACCGGCATGGAGGAGTTGGCCCGGCGTCTGGGCATCACCAAATCCGCCATCTACCACCACGTCGCCGGCAAGGAGGAACTCCTCGAACTCGCCGTCGACCGGGCCTTGGACGCCCTGTTCGCCGTGCTGGACGAGGAGCGCGAGAAGTCGACCGGCGCCACGACGCGACTGGAACGAACCGTCCGGCGCAGCGTCGAGGTCCTCGCCGAACAACTGCCCTACGTGACGTTGTTGCTCCGGGTGCGCGGCAACAGCGAGGTGGAGCAACGGGCCTTGGCTCGGCGACGCGATTTCGACCACCGGGTGGCCGACCTGGTGGCCGAGGCCGCCGCCGAGGGCGGGGTGCGGGACGACATCGATCCGGGCCTGATCAGCAAGCTGCTGTTCGGCACGGTCAATTCGCTCATCGAGTGGTACCGCCCGAGCGGTGCCCTCCCGGTGGGGACGGTATCCGACGCGCTGGCCACCATCCTCTTCGACGGCCTGCGCGCCCCCGCGAAGGTCGCCGACGAAGGCTGACCCGGCACCCGCATCCCACCGACGAGGGAATGTCGGTGCGGAGCCCGGGGATGTGATGTTCGCGTTCACCATCTTCCTGGAGGCCCACCACGACGCATACGGTATTGCCGGCGACTTGGAGTCGACCGACCCGGCGGTGCGGCGGGTCCGGGAACTGCTCGTGGACTGCGGGTGGGACCCCGACTCGGACGATTGAGCCCGGTCGAACGTGGCCGGGTCCGGCGGGAATCCGAGAGACGTCGCGGACCGGGCGACCCGCACAGCGGATCGGTGCAGGCAACTCCCGGACCACGCCGAGGAACCGAGCCGGCACAGATCGCCCGGCCCCGGCCAACTCGGCTCCCTTCCCCGCGAGTTCGGCCACCGCAGCCGTCGACATACGGTCGACGCCCGGCCCGTCAGCCGGCCCGGACGTTCCCCGAAACGGCCTCCACCGCAGTCGACCCGGATGTCGTGATCGCGATGTCGGGCATCGGATGACTCCCTTTGCCCAGGGTGTACACCGGGTCCTTGATGGTCCCTTTCACAACGGATGTGCGCTGCCGACCGTCGCGGCACCGGGGTCCGGTCGTGACGGCGGGCGGGCGGCCCGTGCGGTGGCGATGCCGGCGATGAGGCCCAGGGGGAGCGCCGAGATCCATACCAGGGCGGGTGTGGCGATGCGGCCGAGGGCGAGTCCGGAGGTGGGACCGATCGCGGTGCCGATGTCCTGTGTGGTGGACAGGGCGGCCTGGTAGGTGGCGCTGCGTCCCGGTGGGGCGTGGCGAGTGATGAAGGCCGAGGTGACGGGGCCGGTGATCATCATGCCGAGGGAGGTGACGAGGACGGCCACGACGAGGGCGGGGTAGCCGAGTCCGGCGGCGGCGAATCCCGCGAGGCCCGCGCCTTGGAGCGCGGCGCCGAGGAAGAGCAGGCGACCGGTGTCGTGTCGGCGGGTCCAGCGGGTGACGGGGAGTTGGAACACGATGATGGCGAGGGCGTCGATGGCGAACAGGGCCGCGTAGGCGGTGGTACCCAGGGGGTGGAGTCCGTTCAGGAGTACCAGGCCGTCGGCTTCCCACCAGGTGAAGGTGATGCTGAGCAGGCTGCCGCCGAGGATGAGCAGTGCCAGTCTGCGGTCGCGCAGGATCCGGGTGACCGCGCCGTAGACCTCCGCGGCGTTTTCCCCGCTGTCCTTCTCGGCCGTCTCCGGGCCGATGACGCGGTCGGGGGGAACGGCGACGAGCACCGTCAGGGCGGCGCCGACGAGCAGGGCGCCTGTGGCGGCGAATACGCCCGACAGCGAGAAGGTGACGGCGACGGCTCCCAGGATCGGGCCGATCACGCCGCCGACACTGGCCACCACCCGGGTCAGGCCGAACGCGTGGGCGAGGTCCTCGTCGGCGTGCAGGTCGCCGATGAGCGCTGCGATCGTGGGGTGGAACGCCGACTCGAAGAGCCCCGCGGCCAGGAACAGACCGAGGGCGGGTATCGGGTGGTGCACCAGGAAGAGGCTGCCGTAGCCGAGGGCCATCCCGGTGGTGGACAGCAGCAGCATGCGGCGGTGGCCGATGCGGTCGGCCAGGGCCCCACCCGCCAGACCGCCGGCGAACTCGCCGGCGGCCTGGACGAGGAACAGCGCGCCGGCCGCCGCTCCGCTCAGCCCGCCGACACGATGCGCCCACAGGATGATGAAGGGCAGCATCACGCCGTTGGCCAGGGCGCCGAGCAGCCGGACGACCAGGAGTCCTCGGAAGGCGGCGGTGACCTGTCGCTTCGTCGGTGCGCCCCGCAATTCGGGCGCCGTTGGGGTCACGTCGGGTTCCGCGAGGTGACGGCGGGGCGGCGGTCGGCGGTCCAGTAGCCCTTGGCGAAGACGTGGTCGGGCCGGACACCCAGGCCGTGCACGAGTTCGCGGAGCGACCGCGCCGCGTGGGCCTCGGTGAGGAGGTAGACCTGTTCGAAGCGGCCCGCCCGGAACTCCTCCGCGACCGCGGCGAGAAGCGCCTGCGGGTCGCCGGCCGGGACGCCGTCGCGCTCGAGCCAGCGCACCCGGCCCGCCACGATCGGTACCCGGTCGGCGGCAGACTCGGTCTCGACGACGACGGCGGCCTCCTGACCGGCCGGCAGTGCCTCGGTCAGGGCCGCGATCGCCGGCAGGGAGGCTTCGTCGCCGACGAACAGATGGCCGTCGGCCGGCCGGAGTTGCAACTTTCCCTTGGGGCCGACGAACTCCACGGGCGAACCCGGTTCGGCGCTCGCCGCCCAGGTGCTGCCCGGCCCGCCGCCGGCGTGCAGGACCGCGTCGATGTCCCACTCGCCGACCTGCGGGCGGGCCTGCCGAATCGTGTAGTGCCGCTTGACCCGGCTCCCGCGGGCGTCGGCGAGCAGCACCTCGATGTCCTGGGCCGGCAGGGGAGTCAGGCCGATGAGGCTCGGGCCGCCCAAGGTGAGTCTGACCGTGCGGGGGGTGAGGTGGCGCCGGGCCAGCACCGTACAGCGGTGGGTTGTCTTCATGGGGTTTCCCTATGGTGTCCGGGGAGTGCGGGACATGCCTGTGGCGGCCCGCTCCAATTTCGAGGCAACGTGCCTCGATATGAGGCTAGCATCATTTCGAGGCATCGTGTCTTGATAAGCTGGTCGCATGTCACGCACAGCCCACGGACAGGCCACACCCGGACGCCCCCGCAGCGAATCGGCGCGGATCGCCGTTCTGCACGCGGTCGACGACATGCTCGTCGAACAGGGGTACGCGGCGATGACCATGAAGGGCATCGCCGAACGCGCCGGAGTCGGGCGCCAGACCGTGTACCGGTGGTGGTCCACCAAGGCCGAGATCCTGCTGGAGGCGAGCACGTCCGACGCCGCCCACGAATTGGCCGTCGAGCCGCAGGCCCGTCCCGCCGACGACCTCCTCGCCTTCCTCGAAGCACTGACCACCTTCCTCACCACCTCGCCGGCCGGCCTCGCCTACCGGGCGTTGCTGGGCGAGGCGCAGCACGACAGCGCGGTACGCGATCTCGTCCGCGCCGCCGACCTCGTCGGCACCGCCACCTCGGCCGTGCTCGCTCGCGTACGTCCGCACGCCGCCGCCATGCCCACTCCGCCGCTGGCCGCCGCCCAACTCGCCGGCCCTGTCGTCGCCGTCATCCTGGAGACCGGGCACCCCCTGACACCGGCCCAACTCGCCGACCACACCGGGCTCCTCCTCGGCGCCTGGACAGCGGGCCCCCCACCACGCTGAGCCGCCCGACGCGGCCCGACCCGATTGCTTCGACCACGCGGCTGTCCCGGTCGGGCCGACATGTCTCACGAGACGTCCGGGACGCCTGTGCCTGCGGTCTCGCTCGCGTTCGGCGGTGTGGCCCGGTCGATGTGCGATGTCTGGCACGCTGATTGCTCCGTACGGGAGTCGGGGGCGTGGGTGGATGTCGTCGGGCGTGCGTTGGTGGTGGGGATCGGGCGTTTCGCGGCGGACGGGTCGGGGGGCGAGGTTCCGGTCGGCGCGTCGGTGTGGTCGGAATTGCCGTTCGTGGACGAGGTGGTGCCGCCGGTCGTGGCCGCGCTGAACCGACTCGGGTATACGACCGATGTACACATGGACATCGGTTCGGCCGCTTTGCGCGTTGCGGTGGCCGGCGCAATCGGGACCGCGCGGGTCGTCTACGTGGCGTCCCACGGGCAGGCGAGCGGTTCGAACCCCGATCGTGTGGATGTGGTTCCCGCGGACGCCCGGGTGGGGCATGGCACGAACGCCGCACAATGGGTGGACGACGCGCAGGAACTGGGTGTTCCGACGTTGTTCCTGTTCGACTTGTGCCGGGCCGGTCGCGCGGCGGCATTACCGCACTTGGTGCACCGGTCGGACTCGCCGGCAAACGCGTGGGTGATCGCCGCGTCGAGCGGGCGCGAGAGCGCGTACGACGGGCGGTTCAGCGTCGCCCTTGCCGAGGTGTTCGATGAGATCGCTCGCACCGGGTTGGACACGGACCCCGCACGGTCGCACGTGCCGTTCTCGACGGTGGCCCGCAGAATCCGCCGGCAGGTGGAGGGGATGCCCGGGACGGTGCAGAGCGTGCAGAGCACCGCGATGGTCCTGGCCGAGGACGAGCCGGACCTGCCGTTCTTCCCCAACCCCGCTTACGATCCCGCAGCCGCCCGCGCGGCCGGTGTGGATCCCATGCTGCGGGTGTTCCTCGACCCTTCGGACGCCCGGCACTTCACCGACCGGGCCGGTACCCGGTTCACCGGTCGGCGCTCGCAACTGCGCCTGCTCGCACCCTGGTTGGACGACGTCGAGGCGGGTGGCCTGCGGGTGGTGACCGGCAGTCCCGGGGTGGGGAAGTCGGCTCTGTTGGGGGCGTTGGCATGCGCCGCGCACCCGGAGTTGGTGGAGGTCGCGCCGCACGTGCGCGAACGCCTGGACGCCCGGGACGCGTCGGGGTGTCCCTCGGTCAACGACAGATTGGCCGCCGTGCATGCCCGGGGTCGCACCTCTTCCGAGGTGTTCGCGTCGATGGCTCGTCAACTCGGCATGGTGCGCGCGTCCGGCGTGTCGATGGGCACGACGGTGTGCACGGGCCTGCTGCGCGAGCGGGGCGAGGTCCCGGTGGTCGTGGTGGACGCCTTGGACGAGGCGTCCGACCCCGGGGTGTTGTGCGCGGAGCTGATCCGGTTGGCGGACGTGCGCCGCCCGGACGGCAGGGCGGGAGTGCGCCTGTTGGTGGGCACCCGGTCGTGGCCGGCCTTCGCGGCTTTGCTCGACCGGGCGTCCGCGGCGGGTGGGCTGCTGGACCTGGACACCGTCGATCGTGCGGAGATCCGCCAGGACTTGGCGGACCACCTCAATGCTCGCCTCGCCGACCTGGCCGGTTACGCTCCGCCTCGCATGCGTGCGATCCGACATCGTCTCGCCCAGGCGATCGCCGATCGCCTGTCTCCGCACTCGGATCGGAGCGCGGAATGGGGGGCGTTCCTGGTGGCCGAGATCTTCACCCTCCACCTGGCCCGGGTCCCGGTGCCGGCCGACCTCGACGAGGCGGGACAGTTGGGCCGTTCCGTGCCCACGACGCTGCCGGCGGTGTTCGACTTGGACATGGCCTGCCGTCCGGATGGTCCCGGCATCCGCGCGGTGCTGTCGGCATTGGCGCCGGCCCGGGGCGAGGGCATGCCGCTGGAGGTGGCGCTGCCGTTGGCGGGCCTGTTCGCCGACGTCGATCCCGAACGCGCGCGAACGTTTCTGCCGGACGCACTGTTCTACCTGCGTGCGATCCCCGACCGGGAGGGAACCCTGCTGTACCGCCTCTTCCACCAGGCACTCGTCGACCATCTCACCCGACAGCCCGCGCTCGATTCCGCGACGCCCACCCCCGGCGACGTCCTGGACCATCTCCTCGCCACGCACACCACGTTCGACGGCCGCATCCGCACTTGGGACAGCGCACCCCCCTACCTCGTGCGCCACGCTCTCGCCTACGCCGAAGCCGCCGGCCGCCTCGACGAACTCCTGGTCGACACCGAGTACTTGGTCCACGGCGACCCGGCCGTACTGGCCCCCGCATTCCTCGATGCCAAAACCTCCGGGGCGCTGCTGGCCCGTGCCGTCTACCGCACCTCCATCCACGACCATCACCACGCCGACCCCGCCACCCGCCGTCGCGTCCTTGCCTTGGACGCGACACGGTTCCGGGCGGCGGCTCTCGCGTTGGCCTTCGCGGACAAGACCGAAGCGGGCACCTGGACGGCCGTCGTGCGGACGGCCGATCCCTTCGAGTACGAGCGCAGGGACGCCCGCACCGAACGCGCCGGGGCGGTGAATGCGATCGCGTACACGGTCCGGAACGGGCGGCTTGTCGCCGTCACGGGAGCCGACGACCACACCGTGCGGGTATGGGACCTGACCACGGGAGTACTCCTCGGTCACCTCACCGGACACACCGGGACGGTGAATGCGGTGGCGTGCACTGTTCTGGATGGTGACGAGTTGCTCGCCGCCGTCACCGGATCCGACGACCACACCGTGCGGGTATGGAACCTGCGCGACGGACGGCAACTCGGCGATCCCCTCTCCGGGCACACCGGGACGGTGAATGCGGTGGCATGCACCTTCGTGGAGGGGCGGCCCGTCGCGGTCACCGGATCCGACGATCGCACCGTGCGGGTATGGGACCTGGGCCGCCCGGGACCCGACGCGCCACTCGGGCGATCCGGCGAACCCCTCACCGGACACACCGGGTCGGTGCTTGTGGTGGCGTGCACCACCTGGAACGGGCGGCCCGTGGCCGTCACCGGCTCCGCGGACGGCGACGTGCAGGCATGGGATCTGGCCGCCGAACAACGCATCGATGGATTCCTGCTGCCCGCACCACCGGGCGTGTTCGGCAGAGAAGTCGGCGAACCGTTGTTCGTCAGTTTCGCTGCGGACGTCGCGCTCTTCGTGCGCCGGTCCCCGGCGTGGTCGAACCGCCTACGCCTGAACCCGCCCACTGCTTGGGACATTTCGTGACACGGTCCCTCGTGGGAGTCCACGGCACAGGGAACTCGCGCTGCGGCGAGACACCCGGTGAAGCGGCCGAAACCCTGGACCGGGCCCGGCACACCCACCTCACCACGGCACTCCACCGCGCCGGAGCCGGCGGGCCGACACCCGAGGCGTCCGGGGCCTACTGCGCCGACCTGCTCGGCAAACCCGGCAGGCAGGATGCCGGCGACGCTCTCGACGACCCGGGCCCTCCGAAACCGAGTTCGCGCGTCAGGGGTCGGACACGGTCGACCGGCCCCGGGAGGTCGCCGCCGGCGAGCGGACCATCGGGCCGCGCCAAGACGTCGAGATCCTCGCCCGCTCGCGGCTCCTGGGCCCGATTGCCCCGAAGTCGTGCGCCGTGATCTTCTGCCGTGAGGTCCCCACTTGTCTGAAGGTCCCCGAATGCCCGGCTCACGCCACTGCCCGGTCCCGGGTGACCGACGCCCTCGAAACCGCAGGCGTCCGCGTGGTGATCGCCTACTCTACGGCGAGCGGGCCCGCACCTCCGTCGGGCTGATCGACGAAGTCGTCGACGGGGGCTGGGGCGTCGCCGGCACCGTCCTGACCGCCACCATGCTCAACGGCAAAGCCTGACCTGCACCCTCCGTGCGGGCTCGGCGCCGTGGTGCCGCCCGGCCCCACCCTGCCGGGCCCCGCACTGCCGCGCCCCGCCCGAGCCACCTGCGGGCCCACCTCGGCCGGCTCCGTAGCCGACGACTGCACGGCGAACACACGGGCCCACCGCCGAGTCGATTCGCCGACCGTCCCCCGCCGCTCACCGCTGCCGGAGGATGGCGGCGGGTCCGTAGGCGGTCGGTGGGCGGCCGAGAAGGTTTCCGAACGCCGTGGTGAAGGCGGCGGGATTCTCGTAGCCCAGTGCGGTCGCGACCCGGGCGACCGGCGCCCCCGCGGCCAGGTGGCGCAGCGAGTGCAGCACACACGCACGCTGTCGCCATTGGGTGAAGCTCAGACCCGTGCCACTGCGAAACAGGCGGCTGAGCGTGCGTTCGCTCACGTTGAGGGCTGCTGCCCAGCGGGCGGGCGGGTCATGAATATCGGGACTTCGGAGAAACGCGTCGCACAGTCGACGCAGCTCCCGATCGGCGGGAAGCGGAAGATCGAGCGGAAGCGGTGTGAGGTTCCTGATCTCGTGCAGGAGCAGATCGATGAGGATGGCATCGCGCCCATGCTCGGGGTAGCGGGGTTCCATCTCGACGGCATCGAGGATGAGTTCCCGCAGCAACGCGGAGACGTCGACGACTCGACAGCGCGAGGGAAACCACGGGACGGCACTCGGCTCGATGTAGAGGCTGCGCGTGCCGACTCGCGTCATGGTGACCTGGTGCGCGGTCATGGGCGGGATCAGTACGGCGCGGTGCGCGGGCACGGTCCAGGTGCCGTCGACGGTCTCCACCTGCATGACGCCGGTGACGGCGTAGAGGAACTGGGTCCGGCGATGCTCGTGGAACGGGAGCAGGTGATCGGGGGGATAGTCGGTGCCGATGGCCAGCACGGCACGATCGAGGCCGTCCACTTCCGCGACGGGGATGTTGCGCATGTGGCGACGCTACCCTTGCTGTCCGCTACGCGTAAGAACATGGCGATCGATCGATTGCCCGCCGGCCAGGGGCGTCCGTAGCGTTCCTGCAGTGCTCACTCCTCTCCTTGTTCTCCTTCTGTTCGGCTGCCTGACGGGCGTCACGACGGTGCTCTTCGGTTTCGGCGGCGGGTTCATCACCGTCCCGGTCGTCTACGCCTTCCAGACGGTCACCGCGGATTCCGGTACCGATGCGATGCACGTCGCGGTGGCGACGTCGACGGCGGTCATGCTGGTGAATTCGCTGACTGCGACCCTGGTGCAACTGCGCCTCGGGCGGCTCCGTCGGGAGTACCTGTGGCCGCTGCCGGCCTTCGTCGCGATCGGCGCCGTCGTCGGTTCCGTCGCGACCACGTGGGTCGACGGCCCGCTGCTGCACGTGCTCTTCGCCGCCTATCTGGTCGTGACGATCGTCGACAGTCTGCTGCGGAAGGGGTTCGTGGTACCCACACACGCCGTACGGCCGGCGCCCCTCGGCCGGCTCACCACCACCTTCGGCGGAGCCGGCATCGGCGCGGTCGCCGCGTGCCTGGGAGTGGGCGGAAGCGTCATGACGGTCCCGCTCCTGCGGCGCAGGGGTCTCCCGATGGCCGAAGCGGCCGCGATGGCGAACCCGCTGAGCCTTCCCGTCGCCGTGGTCGGGAGCATCGTGTACGCACTCGCGGCCGGCTCGTCGGCGCATGCGGGCCGGGTGGGTTACGTCGATCTGATCTCCGCCGCGGCCCTGCTCGGCGGTTCGCTGCCCACCATCGCCGTGGTGAAGCGCATCGGCCGCCGCGTCCCGGATCGCGTTCACTCCGTTGCCTACATCGCCCTGCTCGTACTCGTCCTGTTCATGATGGTCCTGACCGGGATGTGATCCGGCACCAGGTTCCGGGCCTGGCCCGCCGGCCAGGCAATCCAAGGAGCCATTCTGTACACCGGTTCACCCTGGTAGGGCCGCACCGTGGGTGTCGATCGAAGGAACCATCGCGTACACCGATTCACCCCGGTACGGCCGCCCCAGGGCGTCACCGGGACGGACCGTCGGCTCCCCCGCTGCGCCGCCGCCCGTCGCGCACCACGGGCGGCACGGCGGGCGCCCTGTCTCCCGGAGGACGAATGCGCTTGCCGGAGCGCTGCCCCTGACCGTCCCGAGCGTGGGAGGCGAAGGCATGCCCGCCCGTTGCCGGGGATCGCGGCCGGGGCCGGCCGCACTCCCTTGATCCTCCGGTCGCCGGCTCGCGTCGCCCGACCGGACTCCGTCGAACTCGGCCGAACTCGGCCAACGTGCAAGCGACTTCCGGGCGCGGCTTCTAGGCTGGGTCGGTGACTTCTCCGTTTGCGGTTTCCCGAGGTGAACAGCGGTTCGTCGACGCGGCGCAGGACCTGGCCCCACGGTTCGCGGCGGCGGCGGACCGGCATGATCACGAGGCCACTCTCCCGCTCGCCAATCTGACGGCCTTGCACGAGGCGGGGTTGGACCTGGCCGCGATGCCTCGGGACCGGGGCGGTGCCGGGCTGTCCTACCAGGCGCTCGGGGAGATCCTGCGCATCGTCGGCAAGGCGTGCCCGTCGACGGCGTGCGTGTGGACGATGCATCTGGGCGCGGCGCAGGCGCTGGTCGGCTTCGGACCGCCCGTCTATGCGGACGAGTTGGCGGCGGGCAAACGGTTCGCGAACGCGTTGTCGGAGCCGACCGGCGGGAACCTGTTCCTGATGCCGCTCCAGCGAGCCAGTCCGGTGGACGGCGGATTCGAACTGGACGGCGCCAAGCGGTTCGTGTCCGGGTGTGAGATCGCGGATCATTTCCTGGTCAACGCACTGGTCGAGGACGGGCCCGCGTTCTTCGGGGTCGGCCGGGACGACAGCGTCGAGATGGTGTCGATCTGGGACTCGATGGGCCTGCGCGGCACCCGCAGCCAGTTGGTGAACTTCCGCAACACGCTCCTGCGTCACGAGAACCGATGTCGCATCGTCGACCCGACGGCGCCGAACATCATCGCGCTCGGCCTGCCGTGGCTGTCGATCGGCGTGGCCGAGGCCGCGCTCGACGCGTTGGTCGACCATGCCCGCAAACGCGTCGTACCGACCACCGGCAGGCCGCTGGGCGACATGCAGTGGGTGCACTTCGACGCCGCCGACGCCCATGTCAAGCTCCTGGCCGCCCGCACTCTCGCGGAACGCGCCATGTGGCTCGCCGACCGGGGCGCGCCGGGCACCCTGGATGCCGCCGTGGAGGCGAAGCTGTACGCCAACCAAGTGGCCAAGTCGATCGCGGAGTTCGGGCTCCGGGTCGGCGGCGGCTCGGGGTTCCTGCGATCCTCGCCGATCCAGCGGCACTTCCGCGATGCCCAGGCCGGCGCACTGATGGCCTTCTCGGTCGAGGTCTGTCGGGATCTGATCGGCACACGCCTGACCGGCGGCGAACAGCCCTGAGATCGACCCCATCACGCAGGCATCCCGGCGAACCGGCCGCGACGATCTTTCGCAGCGCGCGGCTGCGGCGCGTCCCCGACCCATGGCCCATATCGCCGACTCGACAGGTGTTTCCGGCCGGAGCGCGCGCGTGTCGGTCGAGAGCTGCGGGTCGGGGAAGTCCCTCCGCCTGCGGCTCGTGCGGCCGGTGTGCCGGGCGAGGGAGACAGTCCCACCACACTTGACCAGGGCGACGGGCGGGGGGGCTCCGGGGGCGCTGGTTCGCCGGATATCCGAGACGATCCGGTAGGGGTACAGCAGGTTGACCACCGGCGAAGACCCTGTGGCGACTGTGCATGGCGCCCGACAGCCGGGGAAACGGTCGGCCCCGGATCCGTCGGGGCGTTGCTTGCGACTGTCCGGAATCAGCGAAGGGCGGTCGGCGTTTGCAGCTATCGATGCAAAGTTCGCGCCGGCCGCGCCCCGGTCGTCCCGGGACACGCGCCCTGCCGGCGGATGAACCACCGAAGGACACATGAGCACAGAGCGATACCACATCTCGGTCCCCGACCACGTGCTCGACGACCTGCGCGAGCGGCTCGTACGCACCCGGTTCACCACCGCGACGGACGCGGCGTACTGGGCGGCCGGGGTCGATCCCGGCGACCTGCGCAAGCTCGTGGCGTACTGGGCGGACGGCTTCGACTGGCGGGCGGCCGAGGCCCGACTGAACGCGTACCCGCACTTCCGCGCCGAAGTCGGCGGCCGCAAGGTGCATTTCGTACACATGCGCGGCAAGGGCCCGGTCGGAGGGCCGGCGCCGCTGCCGCTGGTGCTCAGCCACGGATGGCCGAGCAGCTTCGTGGAGATGTTGCGGATCGCCGAACTGCTGACCGACCCGGGCGCGCACGGCGCGGACCCGGCGGACGCGTTCGACGTGGTGATCCCGTCGCTGCCCGGGTTCGCCTTCTCCGAGCCGCCGAGCGGCCCGTTCACGCGCCGCGCCGTCGCCGAGACATGGCACACGCTCATGGCCGACGTGCTCGGCTACGGCCGCTTCGGCGCGGAGGGCGGCGACATCGGCAGCGGGATCACGCAGTGGCTGGGCGCGCTGTTCCCGAACGAGGTGGCCGGCGTGCTGGTCACCTCGTCGGTGGTCCCGACCGACTTCGGTGCGGCGCCGCCGACGCCCGAGGAGCAGGCGTTCCTCGACGCGCTGGCCGTGTACGACGCCGCCGACGGCGGCTACAGCGGGATCATGTCCACCCGCCCGGACACCGTCGCGGCCGCGCTGGTCGACTCCCCGGCGGGGCTGCTGGCGTGGATCGTGGACAAGTACCGCGACTGGAGCGACTGTGGCGGCGACGTGACGACGCGCTGGGACCGCGACACGCTGCTGACGGTGGCGACGCTGTACTGGACCACCGGGTCGATCGGCACGTCGTTTCGCGAGTACTACGACTGGCCGCACAACCGGTCGGTGCCGCCGATCACCGTGCCCGGCGCCGTGACGCTGAGCAACGAGCCGGCGTTCCGCGGAATGCCGCGCGGCCTCGCCGAGCGGATCTTCACCGACCTGCGGCAGTGGCACACCCCAGAGCGCGGCGGGCACTTCATGGCCCACGAGGAGCCCGAGCAACTGGCCCGCGACCTACGGGACTTCTTCCGACCGCTGCGGGAACGAGACTAGCCCGGACGAGTGGCTCCGACGTTTCCGCTCTCGCCTGGTCGGCTGGTGGGGGTGTGAGCGCAGAGCCGACGACCTCCCACGGCACCATGGAGGTCCGACCTTGAAGGAGTGCCACCGGTGCGACTGGTTTCCGATCCCGTGTTCGGCGAAGTGGATCTCACCGCTTCAGCGGAGGAACCGGCCGCTCCGGCAGACGCGGTGGCCGAAGGCGACGGGTTCGTCGGCTCCACGTCACTGTCGGACGGGGACGCCTTGGCAGGGATCGGAGTCAGGAGGGTTTCCGGCCTCGGGCTTCGGATGGAACTCGACGCCTCGCGGCAGGTCCTGGTGATCAGCGGCGATCCCGGTGTGGTGGGGCCGGCCTACGGCTCGAACGGTCGTTTCCCCATTTGCTCGCGCACGGTGACGACTGTGGGGTTGAGGAGGGTACGGCGTTGCCAGTTGGCGCCGTCGACGACGAGGGTGTGGCCGGAGACGAAGCGGGCGTAGGGCGACGTCAGGAAGGTGGCCGCCCAGCCGAGTTCGCGTACCCGGCCGACTCGCATCGCGGGTTGGCAGGGGTCCTTGTCGTGGGTGCGGGCGAGGTTGCCCTTGATGTCGGCGGTCATGTCCTCGTGGGGGAACAG